>NZ_LIQZ01000406.1 GCF_001418655.1 Streptomyces phaeochromogenes
GGCGGCGGGGGCGAGAAAGGTTACGCTGCAGGACATGGCCTCGGAGGTTCCCACACGCGCGTACCGGCGACTCGGCGTCGAGGAGCGGCGGAGCCAATTGCTCGACGCGGCCCTGTCGTTGTTCGCGGCCCGGGCCCCCGAGGACGTCTCCCTGGACGACGTGGCGGAGGCGGCCGGCGTCTCACGCCCTCTGGTGTACCGGTACTTCCCCGGCGGCAAGCAGCAGCTGTACGAGGCCGCGCTCAGGTCCGCCGCGGAAGAGCTGACGCACTGCTTCGCCGAACCCCCGGAGGGCCCGCTCACCCGACGACTCTCCAACGCCCTCGACCGCTACCTCGCCTTCGTGGACGAACACGACGCCGGCTTCAGCGCGCTGCTCCAGGGCGGAAGCGTCGTCGAGACGTCCCGCACCACGGCCATCGTGGACGGCGTGCGACGGGCCGCCGCCGAGCACATCCTGGTTCATCTGGAGGTCGAGGAACCGGCACCCCGGCTGCGTATGACCGTCCGGATGTGGATCACGGCGGTCGAGGCCGCCTCCCTGATCTGGCTGGACGAGGAGAAGGAACCGCCGCTGGACGAGCTGCGGGACTGGCTCGTCGAGCAGTTCGTCGCGTGCCTCGTGGCGACGGCGGGGCGCGACGCCCAGACGGCCGGTGCCGTACGGGCCGCGCTGGCGATGGAGCCCGCGGACGGCCCGATGGGCACGTTCGCCCGGGCGGTGCTGCCCGTGGTGAGCGACGCGGGCCACCTGCTGTGACACTGGCTGCGTGAAGAGCGAAGACACCCCCTTCGAAGGCGGCCCCCTGGACGGCCGGGTGCTGCCGGTCCTGCTCGGTGCGACCGGACACCCGCCGAAGGTGTACCGGGTCCCGGTCCCGGACAACGCCGGTGGCCCGCCGACCGTGCTCGTCTACCGGCGCGTACAGGCGGGGACCAGCAGGCGGCTCGCGCTGCACCAGGGGTGGAAGTACCAGTACGACCCCGACGACACGAGCGGCGGCAGGCTCAGGTGGCCGTGGTCCAAGCCGGAGCCGAAGCCCGACATCGCGGCGCGCATCAAGCCAGACGCCACGCCGGACGGCAAGTCGGACGACACCGACGAGTGACCTCGTTGGGCCGGATCGCCCACGCTCGCCGCGCGGGGTTCGCGTGCGCGTCTGACGCTCGTGGTGCGGAGGAGCGGAAGGGCCGCGCCCCGCACCGGAGGTGATGACGTGTCAGGAAGGCTTCTGCGGCTGGTCTGTACGGCGGCGATCGCGGCCGGCGCCGTCCTCGCACCCGGCCCCGCGGCGGCGGTGCCCGAGCCCGGCGAGAGTCCGGTGGCCGAGCCCGGCGAGAGCTCGGCACCGGGTTCCGTACCGGAGGGCGAGCCGTCCGTCGCCGAGTTGCTGACCGACCTCCAGCGGCTGTACCGGGAGGCCGAGGAGGCGACCGAGACGTACAACGCGACCGAGGAGAAGCTGAAGCGGCAGCGGGCCGAGGTCGCCAGGCTCAACGGGCGCCTCTCCGCGGCCCGGCTCTCGCTCCAGGGCAGCCGCGGCGCGGCGGGACGGCTCGCCCGGCAGCAGTACCAGGGCACGAGCGAAATCTCCTCGTACGTACGGCTGTTGCTCGCCCGCGATCCTCAACACGCGCTCGACCAGGGCCAGGTGATCCGGCAGGTCTCGCTGGAGCGCGCCGGAACGGTCGACCGGCTGGCGGTGGACGAGCGGAGGTCCGACGGGCTGGCGCGGGAGGCCCGCCGCGCGCTCGACGAGCAACTCACCCTCGCCGAACGGCAGAAGAAGGACCGCGACCTCGTCGGCAAGCGGCTGAAGGACGTCGAGGAGCTGCTCGTCTCACTGAGCGCCGAACAGCTCGCCCGGGTGGCCGAGTTGGAGAAGTCGGGAGTGGCCGAGGCGCAGGACGAGTTGGTGACCTCGGGCGCGCTGAGCAGTGCGCGGCCTCCCTCCCGTGAGGGGGACCGGGCGCTGCGCCACGCCGTGGACCAGATCGGCAAGCCGTACGAGTGGGGTGCCGAGGGGCCGGACACGTACGACTGCTCCGGTCTCACCTCGGAGGCCTGGGGCAGCGCGGGCCGCGCCATCCCCCGTACCAGCCAGGAGCAGTGGGCCCAGTTGCCGCACGTCGAACTGAGCGAGCTGCGCCCGGGAGACCTGGTCGTCTACTTCCCCGAGGCCACTCATGTCGCCATGTACTTGGGTGATGGCATGGTCGTCCAGGCCCCGAGGCCGGGGGCGACGGTCAAGGTGTCCCCCATCGCCGCCAACCCGATCCTGGGCGCGGTCCGCCCGGACACCGACGAGGAGTCACTGCCGAGCTATACCCCGCCGGAGCTCCCCGAGGGCGCGACGGACGGTTCGGACGAGGGTTACAGCACCCCCGCCGACCCAGGGGCACGGGGGACCGAGGGGCCGGCCACGACCGACCCGCTTCCGAGGTAGGAGCTCAGGAGAGCGGCCAGTTGCGCAGCGCGGCGTCGGCCATCTCCTGGAGTTCGTCGCGGCCCACACCGCTCGCGGCCTGCACGGCGATGCCGTATCCCAGGGCGGTGAGGTAGCGGGCCAGTAGCCGCGGATCGGTCTCCGGAGGCAGGTCGCCGTCGTCGACGGCCCGCTGGAACCGCTCACGGATGAGGGAGTAGCCGTTGTCGCGCCAGGCGACGAGCAGGTCGCGGACCTCCTTGCCGGCGTCGCTGACGGTCAGGGCGCTCTGGACACCCAGGCAGCCGTTGGGCTGGGCCGGGCGGGTGGTGGTCCGAACGGTGCCGGCCAGGATCGCCGTGGCGACGCCGAGGGCGGTCGGCTCCTCCAGGGCCCGGGGCAGATAGGCGCTCGGGCCTTCGGTGTAGCGCTCCAGGGCCTTGCGGAACAGCGCCTCCTTGTTGCCGAAGGCGGCGTACATGCTGGTGGTGGAGATGCCCATCGCATTCGTCAGACGGGCCAGGCTGGCCCCCTCGTAGCCGTGCTCCCAGAAGACCAGCATGGCTCGTTCGAGTGCCTCGTCGGCATCGAACCCTCGCGGCCGGCCGATGAGGCCGCCCTGTCCGGGACCGCTCTGTTTCGTCTCCACCCCCGCAGTCTACCTCTTCCGCATCGATCGCTACGGAAGTGCTATCGTCGACTTCTGCGGCGATCGATACAGAAGTCGGGGGAGGTCGCGCGCCGCCGCCACACAGAGAGGCCATCCGATGTCCGACAGTGATCTGCGCGCGTTCTACATGCGCTATGTCGAGCAGCTCAACGCCCACAAGTTCGACGGCATGGACGAGTTCATCGACGACCGGACCACGCTGAACGGCGAGCCCGCCACCCGGGACGACCTTCTCGCGGTACAGAAGCGGGACGTGGACGCGGTTCCCGACCTCCACTGGGAGCTCAAGGAACTGCTCTTCGACGGCGACCGGCTGGCCGCGCGCCTGATCAACACGGGTACGCCGGTGAAGGAGTGGCTCGGCGTGGCCCCCACCGGCGCCTCGTTCGAGATCGTCGAGTACGCCATCTACCAGGTCCGCGACGGGCGGTTCGTGCATATGACCGCCCTGCACGACGCCGCCGAAATGCGCCGCCAGCTGACCGGCTGACCGGCCCGATCAGCACCAGCACCAGCACGCGAGGAACAGTCCGGACGTCGGCGACAGCCCACTCCGGCCACTTGATTCTGGAGGAAAGGCATGACCGTCACACTGATCACCGGGGCCAACAAGGGCATCGGCTTCGAGACAGCCAGACAGCTTCTGGAGTTGGGCCACGTCGTCTACATAGGCGCGCGTGACGTCGAGCGTGGGGAAAAGGCCGCGGCCACGCTCGGCGCGCGATTCGTGCAGCTCGACGTGACCGACGACGCGTCGGTGAGCAGCGCGCTGGCGACGATCGATTCGGCCGAGGGCAGGCTCGACGTCCTCGTGAACAACGCCGGCATCCTCGGGAGCGAAGTCACCAACGGCCCCGAGGCGGTGCGGGTGTTCGACACCAACACGGTGGGAGTCGTGCGCGTCACGGAGGCGGCACTTCCCCTGCTGCGCAAGTCCTCGAACCCCACCGTGGTCAACGTTTCGAGCAGCCTCGGGTCGTTCTGGGCGGTGAACAACCCCGACCGGCCGGAGTTCAACGTGCCGTTGGCGCTCTACTCCGCGTCCAAGTCGGCCGCGACCATGCTCACGGTCCAGTACGCCAAGTCCCAGCCGGGCATCAAGTTCAACGCCCTTGAGCCCGGCACCACCGCCACGGACATGACCGCGGCCCTCGGAATCGGAAGGCCGGTGGAAGAGAGCGCCAGAACCGTGGTGCGCCTGGCAACCCTCGACGCGGACGGTCCCACGGGAACTCTCCAGGACGAGAACGGGGAGTTGCGCTGGTAGCCGCCGTACACAGGGACGAGCGCGTCGAGGGGCGGTTCGACCGTCCCGTCAGGCTCCGGCGACCGAGGCCAGGTACGCGCCCGTCTTCTCCGGCTCAGAGAAGCCAACTCACGGCCCTACAGGCGTCCTAGCTGCGGATTCACCCCAACTGACGGTCCTGTAGGGGGCCGTGGGCCGTCTGTGGGCCGTCAGACCGGGCGTTGCGCCTTGTCGTAGACGGTTGCGATCGCCGTGCGCGTACGTTCCTGGCTGCTCGGCATGAGATGAGCGTAGATGCGAAGCGTCAGCGCCGCATTGCTGTGCCCCAGGTACTCGCTGACGGCCTTGATGTTCTCCCCTCCGTCCAGCAACGCCGACGCGTAGAAGTGCCTCAGGGCGTGCATACCGTGCTCGCGTGCTGCGGCGTACCCCTCTCCCTCTGTCTCCGGCTCGGGAATGACTCCGGCCGCGACAAGCGCGGGCTTCCACGCTTCCTCATTCAGGGAGGTGCGCCACACATGATTGCCGCGCGGTGCCAGGAAGATGAGCCGCTGGGTCACCTTCGGTCCGTCGGCCGTCCTCCAGGGCAGAGTGATCTCAACGGGCGGGAACTGCTTCATGTGGGCCCTGAGCGCATCGGCTACGGGCCCGGGAAGCGGTACGTGCCGCGTCTTGCCACCCTTGGGCAGGGCGAACACGGGCTTGCTCCGGCTGAGCTTGAGTTGCTGCACCACGTGCAGGGTGTCGGAGTCGAAGTCGAGCGCGTCCGCGGCTACTCCGAGGATCTCACCTTGTCGCATTCCGCAACCGGCCCCCAGATCGACCATCGCCCGGTATCGCTCCGGCATCGCAGCCTGTACGGCGAACACGCGCTCAGCCGACCACGGCACCACGCGCTTGGGGTCAAGCGCCGGCGGTTTGACGGAACCTGCGGAGCACGGGTTGCGGCTCAGGTGACCGTCGTCGACAGCGGCACTCAGAGCGGCACGCACGTTCGCATAGATGGCCCTGCCGTACGAGCCTGGCAGACCGTTCTGTTCGAGCATCGCCACCCACTCACGGATGTGCCCCGGCTGAAACGATCCGAGAGGGCGAGAGCCGATGTACGGGAAAGCGTGGAGCCTGAGTTGGGAGTTCATGGATTCGAGAGTGTTCGGGTCTGACCCGAGTGTCTTGAGCCACTTCTCGGTGAACTGCTGGAACGTGGTTTTTGCTGCGCGCGGGTCGACGTACTGACCGCGCGACATATCGGCCTCGATGTGGACAAGCCACTGTTCGGCTTGACGCTTCTGACGGTCGGGAAAGCTCTTGGACTTCTCGGTGCCGTCGGGGCCGACGTACCGGGCCCGGTAGCGCATGCCCGCTCCGTGGCGGTCGGTCTTGACCTTGACGGTCTTGCCGTCGGGGGTGGTTTCGGTCTTGTACCAGCGGTCTTGGATGTGGCCTGCCATGTGGCGGCGGTCCTCTCGACACGTAGCAGGGAGAGCCGCTGAATGGCGGCTCTCCCTGCTGTCTGTGGTGGGTGTTGGGTCAGGCGGCGTCTTGGTCGGTGCTCTTGCGTTCGGCTACGTGGGCGAGCACGTCGGCGGGGTCGTAGCGGATGTACTTGCCGATGCGGAATCCGGGCGGACCAATGCGCTTCTTGCGCCACTGGTAGACGGTCTCTTTGGGTACCTCGAAGATCTCGGCGATGTCGTCGGCGGTGAGGTACCGGTCCGGCAACCCGGCGCGGAGCGTGGCGCGCGGGTCCGGCTGTTCACCTGCGGTGCTCATGGCGGTCCTCCGTGCGCGGGCGGGTCCGTGTGTGTCCGAGGTGGGGATTTCTGCGTCACCCGCGTCATCTGCGTCATACACGCTTCTGACCTGCGGGTTTGAGGTGACGCAGAAGGCTGGGCGTGCGTCACCGGTGACGCAGACTGTCCGTCATCGGTGACGCAGGTGACGCACGATGACGCAGACAAAGGCCGTCTGCGTCACCCGTGTCTGCGCAGGTCACCGGCCGTTTTCCGGGGTCGGGTGACGCAGGTGACGCAGCCTCCCCCTACTTAGGAAAAAAGAGGGGCTGTCTGTGGTGCTTTGGTGCATCTCAGAGAGTGAAGAAGGGGCCGCTTCGCGGCACGTCCTTGGGGCGCCGCGCGGCGGCGAACAGCAAGAGGAGCACGCCGCGCCCGGGGTGCTCCTCTTGCTTGTTCGCGGTGGCGCGGTCAGAACGCCCGTTCCTGCTCGTGTGAGGGCGGGGCGAGTCGGGTGATTTCGATGTAGCGGCCCTCTTTGGTGCGGCCGGAGTCGATGATCACGCCCCGGGCGGCGAGGGTGGGCTGAAGACGCTTGAGACGGTCGGAGAGGACTTTGCCCGTGGTCGGCCACCCCTTGGGCAGGGCCCGCAGTTCCTCGCCCGCGTAGAGGCGGCTGAGGCAGTGCAGCCACTGCGTGGACGTCATCCGCTCTTCCGCGCCCGCCTCCATGCCCGCCGCGTACTCAATGACGGTCTGCGCCAACAGGTCGCCCTCGATCACGTCGTCGTTGAGGTCATCGAGACTGGCCCGGTAGGCGTTGAGCGCTCCCAGACCGGTGGCCGCGTCAAGTTGCGCACACAGGTGGGCAAAGTCCGCCATCCGCAGATCCGTGGGCGTCACCGTATCCACGGCCCGCACCTTGACCGTGAGGTCCAGCAGCGAGCCGAGCACCACGGGCAGCACTTCCGCGTAGTCCGTCCACAGCTCATCCTCGGTGCGCCGTACCCGGGGCCGCTCCAACCGCAGCGGCAGGAGCCGTTCGGCGAGGTCGGGCCGGATGACGCCCACGTCGATACCGGTCAGGAGTAGCGGCCGGCGGTAGCTGACGCGGAACACGTCCCCGTCGGTGAACAGGGCCCGCTTCACATCCTCGGCGCCGGTGACGATGCGGCACATGGCGTCGGACAGGTCCGGCGTCATGTGGGACAGGTTGTCCAGCGCGGTCACCCATCCCGCCGCCACGGCCGCGATCAGGTTCTCTTCGTCCTTGGGTGCCCGGCGTAGGTCGCCGGTCATGCCTTCGACGATCCGCACGAGCATCCGCCCGCCGGTGGACTTGCCCGCGCCCTGCGGGCCGGTGAGGAACGGGGCAGGGACGGGCACGGACGGTCCGAGGCAGCCGATCAGCCACGCGATGGCCAGGCACTCGGTCTCGGCGGTGGCGAAGTTGCACAGCCTCAGCAGCAGGTCGATGCCCTTGCCGTCGGTGTCCTTGGCGGGCAGGGGGAGTTCGCCGGTGAGCTGGGTGCGTCGCCAGCACACTTCCTGCGGGTCGGGGGTGAGGATGTCCCAGCCGGTGGGGTGGATGCGGACGGACTGTCCGTCGTCGCGGCCCAGGTCCAGCCACGTGGCCCCGTCGAATCCGGGGGCTACGCGGATGTGGACGGGCTGTACGTCCTCGGTCAGGGCGAGTGCTTCGATCAGGTCCAACGCCTCCTTGAGCGCGGTCCCGTTGAACACGCCGATCCCGTCGCGGAAGAGGCCGACCATGAGTTCCTGGCGGTGGCTGCCCGTGGTGCCCTGGGAGCGGATGGGGCGGGCGACGGGGTGGGCGTTCTTCTGTGCGTAGACGGTTCCGTCGGCGGTGCGGAAGTACCGGAAGTGTGCTTGTGCGTAGTCGGTGATGACCTTGCGAGCCGGGTCCTTCTCGTCCTCAGACATGGCTACAGCCCCAATGCGGTGCGGGCGTTGGTCCACGCGTCGGTGCAGTGCCGGACGGTTTCGCCCTTGGTCTGCGCGGCGGTGAACAGCCGGGCGGTGTGGGTGTCGGTGAGGCAGCCGCACCGGCCGTGCGTGGACAGCACCGCCAGGAACGTCCGGTAGACGGTCGCGTGCACCGTGCTGGAAGCGTCGGTGATGCGCTGTTCCGCCATGGCGATGCCACGTTCAAGATAGGTGGGCGTGCGGTGCGGGCATGCTCCGCTTTGCCCCCTTATGGGCACTGCGGGGGCCTGTGGCACCCTGTGGGGGGTCGACGGCTCCTTTACTGCCAGTGCGCGGACAACGGCCGGGAGAGCGGCCGTGGTGCCCGTGCCGGGTCCGAGCCAACGGGCGTACGCCATAAGGGACTTGATGTCGACGCCGGGCCTTACCGCGTTCACGGACTGCATGACGCCGTGGTAGATCCAGTGCTCTCCCCGCGTCGTCGCCACCGTGCGCGTTGCGGGCAGGGTGGCGCGGGCCCATGCGATGGCCGCCGCGTTGTCCAGGTCGACCACGGTCACCCCTGCCCCGCCGGGGTGGTAGGCGACCGCAGCGGCCGTACGCCACGCGGTCGCCCACTGCGGGGAGTTGAGGGTCTGCGGGTCGGTGGTGGCGGCGGCCCACGCGTGGCACGGGTGCGGGCAGGCGCAGGGACCGGGGGTCCTCATGTTCGGCCGGCCGCCGCACGCGTTCCGGGCGCAGGTACGGCAGTTGCCGAAGGGTCCTTTCCCCGCCCGGAGAGGCAGCGGCGGGACGCCGGCCGTCGCGAGGCTCAGCGCGGTCCGCAGGTGATCGGGCAGCGCGGTCATGCGGCCACCCCCAGCGCCGTACGGGCGAGGAACGCGCGGCCGATGAACTCGCCGTAGGCGGGCGGGATGGCCTCGGTCAGTTCCTCGCGGACGTCGGTCCACGTGATGCCCATGGCCGCTTGCAGCTCCGGGACGGTCGGCTTGCCGCCGCCGCTGCCGTACGCGGCGACGTACGGGCCGTCGAAGTACTCGCCGTGCCGCCACCCGCGTACGCGGCCTCGGTGCGGGACGTGCGCCGGCCGGGCGACGGTCCAGCCGCCCAACTCGAAGTTGCGGTGGCGGATGACCCCGAGACCGAACATCTCGCCGCACAGGGTGAGGTCTTTGCGGATCTCCGCGCGGCCGTTGGGCTGCTCGATGATGTACGGCAGACCGGTCCTGTCGAGCAGGTCCCGGGTCGGTGCCACGAGGTCCTCGTGGGTGCCGCCCCATCCCTGGGACTGGTTCGTGCCCACGGTCAACGTGCACTTGTCCTGGCAGGGCGGGGAGGCGTGGACGAACGAGTACCGGCGGATCTCACCCGTGACGATGAGGCGGTCGAGGTAGGCGAGGGCGTCGCCCCGGTGGTACGGAAACGGGTAGTTGGGTCGGTCGGCGATGTCGACGCCGTCCACGGCGAAACCGGCCCGGTGGTAGCCGGTACCGGCACCGCCGGCGCACGAGAACACGTCCAGCACACGCGGCCGTAGGGCGCGTACTCGCTGGATGTCGGTGGGTTGGCTCATGCTGGATGTCTCCAGTTCCTTGGATGGGTCTGGTTGGCCAGGGCGGCCCCGGTCTTTGGCGAGAGGGGGCCGCCCTTGGCATAGCTGAATCCTCGGGCTGCACAGTGCGGAATTCCGTGAGACATTGGCCTTATCGCCCGGATTGACGGTCCGGCCTCCCGTAAGCAGCCCAAGAGAGTGAGAGGCGATAAAAGTGGCCACTGTTAATTGCTTCAATTACACATTCGTCTCCACGGTCCAGCCAGCAAACCAGAAGATCTTTGGATGGGGCCCCCCGGTCCGGGACAGAGTTCTCGCGGCCACTGCGGTGGTTTTGACTGGAGGGGGCCACAATCCCGGGTTTGTTTTTGAGTACGCCCGGACGATTCTGGACGAAAGCAGCGGCAACTACAATTACTACCTCTACGCGCTCAACGATGGCACCAAACCGATCACGTCATTTTCCGCCACTCTCGCAGTCATTAACGCGTGAGCGAAAGGAGCGAGAAATGCGTCTCTTCGTCGTGTACGACGGCCAAGGGGAAATTACCACCGTGGCTACACAACCCGATGGCGCGCCGGAACTAACGATGAAGCTGGAGGACGGGGAGCGCTCGGGATTCGTCGACGCGCCGGAAGTGTCATTCGATGCCAGCGGTGAAGAGCTAGTGGAGCAGTTGCGCGAGGTGCAACGACGCAATCGAATTGCGGACGACTCCGGAGAGATCCGCCTTGCTGTTCGCGGCGAAGCCGGGTAACTAGCCGTTGAAGTGGTTGCGCTTGATCACGGCCTTGCGGATGTGGAAGATGTTGCCGCCGCTGTGGCCGCTCGCGCCGAAGATCTGCACGGCGACCCATCCGCCGAAGATGACGGCGGCCAGGGTGATCAGTTGGGTGATGAGCGCGGTCAGGGCTGCGATGAACGACGTGAGCAACAGCAACCCGCCGCACACGGCGAGGAACCCGACGCCCCCGAGGGCGACGTTCACCGCCGTACGGGACACGGGCGGTTTGGCCGTGAGGGGCTCGGGCTGCACGGGGCTGATCGCGTAGCCGGTGACGACCCGCCCGTCGGGCAGGACGACGCTCGCCACCGCCGGGACGCTGCCCGGCTGCACGGGCACGAGCGGCGCGGCCTGCGGGTGGGTGATGGGGGTGGGCTGGTGGACGGTCACGGCCCGTTCGGCGGGCAGGTAATCGGAGTGTTCGGGGTACATGCGGAATCCCTTCCGGCAGTGGGTCAGGGAGGCTCAGGCACCCCCTTGGGGGTGCACTGTGGAGGGGTTTCAGGGGGCTGACCTGCGGCGCCTCCCTGCCTCCCTGAACGATCATTTGTGCAGGTCAGGGCGAGGGAGGCGGGGCAGGGAGGGGGTCAGGGAGTTCTCCCTGCCTCCCTGCCCCGCCACCGGTCGGCTCCCTGTCACTCAGCAGCGGAAGCGGAACCCGTGTCGTCACGGTTGGCGAGCGCACGAGTGAGCCGGTCACGGCCGACGACCATGACCCCGTCGGACTTGTACGGCTCGGACCCGGTGCCGTCCAGGACGCGCTTGAGGTCGATGAACGACCAGCCGCCGTAGGCGTCGGCGTTGAGCGTGCCGAGCCGGGACAGCACGTCCTTCGTGCGGACCCGCTCCGCCGTGCCGACCACGGACGCGATGTCCGCGAGCGGGTCACGGTCGGAGTCGCGGTCGACGGCATGCAGGGTGGTGACGCCGTCGCGCAGGGCCTTGGCCCGCTCGATGATGGCCTTGGCCGCGTCGTCGTCGATGTAGTGCGTGCGCACCGTGATGGCCGCCTGCCCGGCGGGAATGTCGATGCCGGAAGACGCCACGACCAAAGTTCCCTGGTCAAGGCCGGGGCGCAGCATGTTGGGCGCGGCGCCCCCGTCGACGGCCTTGTCGCCCAGCGCCATGCGTGCCTGCGACTCGGTACCGAGGGCGAGGGAGGCGCGGGTGTGTGCGCCCTCGCGGACCAGCTTGGGGAGATTCTGGTCGGTGGGGTCCTGGGTGCCCTGCCACATCAGGACGTTGACCGCACGCCCCTGGTTGTGGATCTTGCGGACCGCCATGAAGTAGCGGGAGTTGGCCTTGGAGCCGCCGTAGGGCCGCTTGTCCTCGTCCTTGGCCGGGCACATGAACGCCATCTGCGCTTCGTCGACCAGCACGATCAGCGCGGGGAAGACGGTGCCGGGCGGGGCCTGGATCCGGCGGTTCATCTCTTCCACCGCGCCCTCGACCATCTCGGTCACCTGGATCACGTGCTCATCCGTGGGTCCCTGGATCAGCACTCGTGCGCGGCCGTCGAACATGGCCCAGTCGCCCACGCCCTTGAGGTCGCCCATCAGGAACTCGACCGAGCGGTCCAGCGCGAGCCACAGGGCGAGCGAGCGCAGGGCGACGGTCTTGCCCTGGTTCGACAGACCGGTGATCAGGAGGTGGCGCTGGTAGAGACTGAGCGCGGCGGCATCCCCGCGCAGGTCCTGCCCCCAGGGGGCGCGGCCCTTGGCGTAGTCGGCGGTCATCGTCTCGTCGGTGACCAGCGGAGACGGGCCGATCGGCTCATCGAGCGCGCCGGAGTCGGCCACCCACAGTCGCACCGTGCGGGCGGCGGTCGGGATGGTGATGAACACCTCGTGCTCGTGCCTTGTGAGGTTCTCGGCGAGTTTGCGGCGCCGCTGCTGAACCTCGTTCGTCGACACCCCCGAGGGCAGCGTCACGTCGACTTCCACGCCGCATCCGGCGATCCGGATCGGCCCGAGCATCGAGGCGCCGGCGTCGCCCATGTCCTTGATGGCGTTGCGCAGGGCGGGTACCCCGAGGTCACGCAGGGCCTTGACGACGATCGAGGGAGTGATCGGCTCGCCCTCGCCCGATCGGACGTGGTCAGGCATCGACCATGCCGGAGCCGCCTGCTGCTTGCTGCCGACCGCCCACAGCGCGAGCAGCGCGAGGAACGGGCCGATCGTGAGCGCCGGACCCCACACCACCTGAACGATCCGGATCAGAGCGGCAATGAAGCTGATCGTGGCCGCGAGCGGCGTGATGACATCGGCGATGTCACCGTTGTTGATCGCCATCACGACCCCGAGCGCGACCAGCGCACCGATCCCCATCCCGGTCCCGACCGCGACGCCCTTGGCGGCCTCTACCGGCGAGTGGAGGAGGTCCATGCGGCGGTGGTGGCGGGCGGCGCGGAAGCGCTGCAACCGCTCCTCCCACTCCTCCGCAACTTCCAGGTTCCCGGCGGCCTCAGCCGCCCGGATCATCCGCTCGTAGCGGGCCCCGGTCTTGCCGTCCCACGTACGACGGGCCACGATCCGCCCGCCGTTGAACGTGTAGAGGCTGTGCCGGGCGATGGCCCGTGCGGCGGTCTTGGTGGTCTCGTGGGTGGCCGCGTTCTTCACCGCGCGGCCGGAGCGCACCCACAACGGCACGATCGGCGCCGCCGGGGCGTCCGGCACCACGGTCAGCACCGTGGGCGCCACCTCGTCGGCGGGCGGGTCGGTGTGCTTGTGGAGGTGAACGACGTTCTCAGACATGCTGGAACTGCTCCTGACTGCCCCCGCGGGGGCGGACGTTCATGGGAGAGCCGGGGTGGCCGTGTCCGTGGAAAGAGGCGGCCACCCCGGTCAGATCAGGTGTGCGGGTGCCGCGCGGTTCAGGCGGCGGGACGTGCGCGTGCAGGGGGCGCTCACCACCAGCTCGACTGCCTCTTGGGCACGACGTACGGGTGGCCGTTGCGCAGGTGGTCGACGCACTGCGGGCAGTCCTGCCGGGGGCGCAGGTGGCGGTGTGCGCGCTTGTCGTGGGCGTGCTGCCAGCACTGCGGGCACTCACCCGCAGGCGTGTCCTCGCCGGGCACGGTCACCACCACCCGGACTTCTTCTTGGCGGCCTTGGCGCGGGCGGCCTCGGTGACCAGGCGCTGACGCTCGCCGTGCAGCGCGGTCAGCTCCGCGTTCAGCCGCATCTCCGCAGCCGTGCCGGCCGTCTCCAACCGCTGATCCGCACGGCCCGTGCTCCGGCCCCGGGCAACCTGGTACGAGCCTCCGACCAGGGCCCCGGCGATGGCACGGCGCTCACGGCCGTTCAGCGGCCACCACTCACCCCGCCGGACCGCTTCCAGCTTCTTGCTCGTCTTCTCGATCTCACGTTCCAAGCGGCGCATCTCGGAGTTACCCATCAGGAGTTCCCTTCTGGTTCGGGCTGGTCGGGGTAGGCGCACGGCACGCACGTGCCGAGCGAGAGCGGGATCACGTATCCGGCATCGCGCCGGCAGGACGGGCACGTACGGCGTGCGGCGTTCGCCTTGGCCAGGGCCGCCCACCGGGCCGGGGTCATCGGGCGTACGGGCTTGGCGCAGTCGAGGCGGTAGAGATAGGCGACCAGCGGCCCCCGCCGGTAGCGAGGGCGCAGCACCTGCGCGGCCACCGGTTGCCCGCCGGGGCGCAGACCGCGCGCCCGGAGTTGCCGGAAGGTGGCATAGCCGTCGGGGGCGTAGTGCCACGGGAAGGTGGGGATGCCGTGGCGGGCGCCGTTCGGGTCGAAGCACTTGCCGAACGCCCCGCCGCTCACTGGGTGGTGGTGGCGCGTTCGGCAAGCAGCGTGTCGCGCAGCATCCGGGCGTTGGCCGGCGAGGTGTGGACCTCCCGGCGGATGCCCTCAGCCGTCACCTTCGCGTCCGGCCAACCGGCGGACACCTTCCGTGCCTCATCGAGCAGTTGGGCCGGAGTGCGCTTCGGGCGGGTCGATCGGGCGGCTGCGGGGAGTCGACCGGTGGCCCGACGGGGGCGGGTCGACTCTGCCGGTACCGGGCGCGGTGGGATCGGGGTGACCGGAGCCGAGGCAACGACCCGGACGGGCTTGAGCGGCAGGGCCGACTTCACGAACCCGATCTCGACCGGATCGGGCATCCGTACTGGTGTCACGGTGATCGGTGCGAGGGTCGATTCTCCGAGGTCAGCCGTAGACCGAATCCTCATGGTCTTGGTGGATTCCTCCGCATTCGCGACCGGGGCCGGAATCGGGGTGGCGCGGTGGTGCAGGACCTTGGCGACCAGGTCGGAACCGAAGTAGATCGAGCCGACCGGAAGCGACGTAGCGAGCAGCACAAGCGCCCAGTTCGCCGGGTCCCAGTCGGCGAGGCGCGTCCAGTCGACCGTCCCGCCGTCCGCGTGCAGTCCGGGCACGAGGCCGTGAACGTAGTTGAGGACCAGAGAGGCGAGGGTGTAGGTGCCCAGCACCCGCAGCGCGAACTTCCGCGCATCGTCGGTGAGCACGAGCGTGGCGATCAGGGCGAGCGCCATCAGGCCGTCGACCACGAACGGGTACAGCGTCGCGGCCGTCTCATCCGCCCCGACCGCACCCGCGATGTCCCGCAGCGCGTTCCAGGACACCCGGAACGCCATGCCGACCACGACGACCAGGGCCAGCACGAGGGCGGCCCTGCCTTTGCGGTTGAGGTTCATGCCGCACCCCCAAGGGCGAGCAGCGCGGCGAGGATGAGAAGCGCCCCGCCGGCACACGTGAGGTCGACCGCGCGGCGCAGGCCGGTGAACTTGGCCAGCGCGATACGGGACAGATTCGCGACGTCCGCGCTCAGATCCTCCGACAGCGTCGCGGTGATCTGCTCGGCGGTGAGCGTGGCCCACAGCGGGAAGCCGTGCCCGCCCCGCAGGTTCGGGCGCACCGACCGCAGCAGCAGACCCGCCGCCGCAACCAGCAGCCCCATCCCGAGACCACCCGCGACGTACGCGGGAGCGGCGAGGGGGACGTCCTTGGCGACCGTCCACGATCCGGCGAGCACCGCACCGACGAACGCCAGCAACAGACCGGTCTTGGTGTCGGTCCGCGAGATTTCCGCCTTCACCTCCGCATGAGCGGCGGCGAGAGTCTGGGGAGTGCTCATGCGCCCACCCCCGCCGTGTGCGTCGCGGCGGTGTTCGCCAGCGTGCGGCGGGCGGCCAGCACCTTGCGGTGGGCCCGGCGGATACGCCGCGCGTCCAGCTCCGTCGGGACGCGGTCCAGCGTGATGATCTGCGCGTCCAGCAGCTCGATGCTCGCCTCAATGACGGGCATCTCGCACTCGATCGCGTCCAGCTCCGCAGCCGTCGGCTCGCGGTCGAAAACGTCGGCGGTAACAACCGTCTGAACAGTGACGATGTGCACCATGGGTCGTAGTTCCCTTCACAGGTGGAACGGCCCGAACAGCGGCCCCGGGTTGCCCCCCGGGGCCGCGCGCCGTTGAAGTCGGAAGTCCGGCTCCCCTCAGCGCTGCTCGTACGAGACGAGCAGCGGAGGCAACCGGCCGCAGCCACTGAGCCGCGGAAAGGTCAGTCGCGCTGTATCGCACACGGGACAAAACCCGTGCGCGCCCGCCCTCTTGCTTTCAGAGGTGGGACGGATTCACCTCAAGCACGCTGTTGAGTTCTCAAAGAACGACCAGCTCAGGCCCCATGTGGAAGCGAGCTATTCCGAACTGACACGGCTAAGAAGCAGCCCAAAGCAGACTCTTCCAGTTCACTGTCCTAGGACTGTGACCGCCTGAAACGAAGATGGCATGCAGTCCCAGGACTGTCAACAGTCCTGGGACTGTGATTCACTGGGACGCATCGGAGGGAGATCGGCTGTGGCAGCCAAATGGCGCGAGCTAGCGGATCGGCTCGCGGAACAGATCAGAAGCGGCGAATACGCGCCGGGGGCCCAGTTGCCCCAGATCAGAGACCTTGTCGAGGCTGGGGAAGGCTCCAAGTCCACGGTCCATCAGGCGTACAGAGCGCTTGAGACCGAGGGACTGGTGACGTCGTCACGGGGGCACGGCACGGTCGTACGCCCGCGCACTCCACTCAAGCGGCTCGGTATCGCCCGGTACGACAAGGCGAAGTGGCGTGACGGCGATGAGGTCGCGTTCATCGCGGACCGGGTGGCGTCAGGGCGTGAGTACAAGCGCAACGAGCAGACACAGACCGTGAGCCGTGTGGAAGCGAGTGCTGTCGTTGCCGAGGGGCTCGGTGTCCCGGTCGGCTCCGAGGTGTACGCGCGCGCCCGCTTGGTGAAGGAGGGCACTCAGCCCACCCACACACTGACCAGCTACTACCGACCCGAACACGTCGAGGGGACGCGCATCGTCGACCCCACGCCCGGACCCGCCGGCCGTGGCGGCGGATACAGGGTGCTGTACGACGCGGGGTACGAGATCGACCACATGAGAGAGGCCCTGTTCGCTCGCGTCCCCACGTCGGACGAAGTGAAGCTCTTGCAGTTGCCGTCGGGAGAGCCCGTCGTGGAGCTGCACCGCACGACCTACACCGCTGACGGCACGGTCGTTGAGTACGCCATCGGCCTCCACGCGGCATCGCGCTTCGCGTGGGAGTACGACTTCAAGGTTCCGGACTCGGCACAGGACGGGAAGGGGCAGAAATGATCTCGGCACAGGCGTGGGCGGATGCCCGACTTCTGTGGGACTACCACCGCATGCACCACGACCCACGGCCCTGTTCAGTGGCGGTCGGCCTGGGCAGCCACGACCTCGGTGTAGCTGACGTGACGGCGGAGCTGTATCACCAGGGCATGGCGCCGGTCGTTGTGTTCACCGGGGCCACCAGCCCCACTACCCGAACGCGCATGCCGCGGGGAGAAGCGGTCCACTACCGCGAGCGAGCATTGCAGCTCGGGGTACCCGATTCCGCCGTGTTGCTGGAATCGCGCGCTACGAGCACCGCGGAGAACATCGAGTTCACGAAAGCAGTGCTGGCCGAGGCCCGAATCCAGACCTCGTCCGTCCTGCTCGTGAGTAAACCGTACGAAGAGCGGCGGTCGTACGCCATGATGCGGAAGCTCTGGGCCGAGGTCGAGGTGGTGTGCGCATCCTCGCCGATGGGCTTGGAGGAGTACGCCGACTCCATCGGGGACGCTCGTATGGTGATCGACATGACCGTGGGCGCCCTGCAACGCGTGCTCTTGCTCCCCGGCTGGGGTCTGGCCATCGAGCAAGATGTCCCGGACGTCGTCGAGGCTGCCTACGAGCGACTGTGCGCCGAGGGCTTCACGAGCCGACTCGTGCCAGAAGCAGCGGAACGGGCCTGAGCTACCGCGCCTCGGAAAGGCCCCGTCGGAGGACGGGGCCTTTCGTGCGTTGTGAACTCCTCATGCGATGATGCCCGCGCTTTGGCCCTATTCGATCGGCATGAGCAGATGCTGACCCTGCGTCGGAAGGATATTGCAGGGAATTCCTGTGAGAACCTCCCCGAGTTCGCGAGGGTCTTCGCTGGTGGCATAGATAACTTGACAACCGGCTGCAGCGCCAACGCTTAGGCGTCGCACGAATGCTGCCAAGCTTCCGCGGTCGGTTTCATGCTGCCGAGGCTCATCAAAAACCAAGAGGTCGGCATGGTGTCCGTTCTTGGCCTCCTTGGAAGCTTCGAATAGCGATACATAATAGGCCCATTTTGTTCGAATCATATCGCTGGCACTGATGGCCATGGTTAGATCGAATGCTAGCTCCATGCCATCATTCACAGGAACTAGCGACTCAGGATCGATTGACAGCTCTGTTGGTGGAATGCTGCGCAAGCCGTAATCCGTGACTTGCTGCCGAAAGCTGCGCTGCCAGTTTTTGAGCGTCTCTTGGTCATCAGGATTCATTGACCCTGTTCCAAGATCGCGTAGGCGGTCTCGAACGTCTTGCCATTTTTCGGAGAGGTCATCAAAGACTTCGCCCAGTTGATCTAGGAAGTCTAGGAGACGCTGACTGTGCTCTGCTGTGTTACTCAGGCGGATCTGTTCGTGCAGTTGCGCCTTGCTTGGGATGCTCGATGGACCAGAGAGTTCGTCTCGGAGAACCCTAACTTGCCCTCGTGCATCATCCAGTAGCGCTTGGAGTGCACGCTTTTCACTTTCCAGCATTTCAACGCGTTGCGAAGCTGCCCTCTGTACAGAAAGAACCGTCTCTTTCTCTGCTTCCACCTCTGCTAGGGAGGTCTCCAAGTTCGCGGCGACACCAGTAGCAACTTCGCGGCCATCCAATTCCTGGCCGCAAGTAGGGCATGAATCACGGGAAACTACGCCGATTCCGAGTTCACTGCCCAACGTGCGAAGCTTCCGCATATCTGCCAAGCGTTGGCGTTCCGCTTCCAGGGTCGCCAGTCGTGCCGCCAGGATGTCCACATCATTGCGAGTGAGGCCTAAGCGCTCGTTGATTAGCCGAAGGCTAGCGCCACGTGCGCGAACCTGATCTTCAGCTGATTCGAGTTCGTCACGAGATTGCGTTGTCCTCGCACCTGCCGTAATCACGTTGCTTGCTTCAAGTTCGTTGAGTCTCTCACGCCAGGACCTGAGGACAGTTTCTAGAGGGAGCCATTGTTCATCCGCTAGCGTTTCGATCACCATGGGTTGGCGACGAGCCGGTGTGACTGGATTCTCTGGGAGAAACGAAATCCGGCCGCGTACTGTTGCGGCAGACTCGACTGCTCGCTCGTACGCATTGGTCCACGACGTTTTGATCTGTTCTTCTTCGGCCTTCAGTGCGGCTTGCGCTCGTAGCCGCTGCAATGTGGAAAGCCCCAGTGTGAACTCAACTGATCGTCGGAGCACATCGCGAATTCGCAGGTAAGTCGGCATCCTGGGGGCGACGCCCGACCATCCAGATTTCTGTTCGACATAGAATAGGGGAAAGATTGCTTCAAGATAGAGTGGCACTTCTGCGGAATTAAATCCAGGGACCTTGGGTAGATCCCATTTCATAAAGTTGGCCAGCTCATGGTGGAATCCGAGTTCTCTTGCAGCTGCGCCTGGTTGCCTGACGAACATATCAACCTGGCGCGCTCGGGCCAGGTCCTCGTATGAACGGGCTTGCCATGTCTGCACAAGCGAAGTGTCAACCTGGTCGCCGAGAATGAATCTCTTTGACCGGAGGTGCCGATCTTCCTCGTTCCTGACAGTGACCGTAACCCACGACTCTCTGACTCGTGCCCGCCTTCCATCGGGGAAGTCCGCAACGGATAGTAGAGCTGGACCAAACGGCGCCTTGCGGGAAGCAGAAAACATCCCCTCAAGTCCTAGGCCATAGACGATGGCTTGCAGCAGAGTGGACTTCCCGAAGCTGTTTGGGGCGGCGAGTACGTTCAGCCCTTCTTGGAAGTTGGCAAAATATCTGAGGGTGCCCAGCTCAGTTCGCGAGCAGATTTCCAGATCTGCGATTTTCAGCGTCACGTTGCGTTCCCTGAATCTGGGCGAGGAGGGGTTGATGTCTTGGTCAATCCAAGATTGTCCCACATGCGGGCGGCGGTAATTGGGCGGATTTGAGTTAGGAAAACTTTCTCGTCACGCATCAAACTATCGTCTGCGGTTACGAGGCGAAGATATTCCTTACCCTTGACCGTCAGGGTGTGCCGACTATTCGGCTTCTCTTCGAAGAGTGTCTCTGCTCTGCCAATGTTCAACGTGTCGTCTAGCTCGGGACTGAACCGCCTTAGTGGAGCGCTTAGGCGGCTGCGAGTATGCCAAGCTTGCAAGAAATCGCTGCGATTTTTCACGTCAGATACTGCCCAAAGCAGAGCGTGTAGCTGTTCGATAGTTGCCGATTTCCCATGGCAGGAGCCCAGGATTAACACAATTAGAGTCACGCGCCAGGCAGCTTTTCGCTGCACTGGAACTGGCATGGCTGTAGGAGTGAGTTCGACAGGAGTGCGCGGGACTCGCTGAGGAATCCCTTTCAGTCCCACTAAGTCGCTCGGGAAATCTGAGAATTCTTCGGGTGGATAGAATCCATTGAAACTGCCGAGGATTGTCATGCGGCCACCCTTCGAAAGCGAAGCGGGCACTTTATGAGCCACTCGGCAACGGCGTACCAGGCCAGTTGTTCGCATAGCACGCTTGAGATGCCCGGGGCGTCCTTCTGAAGTCCTTCTGCGATTCTGCGAACTAGTGAGGCCATGACCTCGGGACCGGGTTCTCGCATACCAGATACTGTCATCGTTAGCGTACCGAGGACATTGCTTAGCCTGCGGTTCACCGCCTGATAAATTGCCGAGTACTCGCGCTCCAGGTGAGACATTTGCGCCTGGCCTCTAAAGAAAGCGTTGAGCATTTCGTTTCGATACTCATTCAGCCATTCTGGATCACCCGCCAGGCTAGGATCTACGATCAACTTTTCATCGATGCGTGCGCTAAGAGCCGTTGTGGCGGGCGTTGTAAATTCATCGTCGCCTACCGGAGGGACGTCGATGTTGAGCTTGGCGTCAACTTCTCCGTAGAGGCGAGAGCGCTCAGCGGCAAATTCTTCGTCTGTGTAAATTAGGATTTCGAATGTGTCTGCGCACCATCTTGGCCGAGGATCCATGGTGAGGATCTTGCGGCTTTTCTTGCGCGCATATTCCACCAATGAGCGGCTGTCGAACTCAGGTGTCAAGAGAATCCAGGTGTGAAGGCGGATATCTCCCAAGAGTCGACATGTGCCATCGACGTCGTCGCAGAGTCGTTTGATGTCCTTATAGATCTTCTTCTTTTGCCCCTGCGTAAGAGACTCAATAGAATAGGCTTCTGCCGGCGCGTAGCACTGGTAGCCAACCCCTTCGAGACGAAAGGCTTCAAGCCCTCCGTCTCCACCATCTCTGGCAGGAATGAACTGGATCCGAGAGTCATAGCGCATCGCTAGTAGTCGACGGCAGTGCGACTCCCACTCTCCACCGTCCCATTGCTCTCTGATCACACCAGAACTCTAACGATCGATGAGCACGATAGGAACTGATCCTGCGGAATTGTCCCTTCACGATCATGAGAGGGGTGGGCGGTTCGCACTTGTGTGCGACGTTCGTCGTTGTTTCTCTTTCACGCCCCACCAACGAGAAGCCCCCCAGCCAATCAAGGCTGGGGGGCTTTGCCATAAGGACTCACATCATCGGCGGCAGTCACTCACAGCGGGGCCGTCTGTGGGCCGTCCGAGGCCAGCCGACAACGGCCAACAACGACCAATGACGACTGCCGGACCGCTGGTCAGAACCCCGTCAGGCTCCGGCGACCGAGGCCAGGTAGGCGCCGGTCTTCTCCGGCTCATAGAAGAAGTTCTCGAAGTCCGACGGGTCGTTGAAGCCGTTCGCGAAGCGGTTGGCGACCGGGGGGAGTTGGCCCGCCGCGCCGATCAGGTTCAGGATGTGCTCCGGCGGGGGGCCGAGCATCGCGTTCGTCCACTTGGTGACGTGCTGGGCCGTGTCCCAGTACCGCTCGAAGGTGTCCCGCATCCACGTCTCGTCGAACTCCTTCTCGCCGTGCGAGAGGATCGAGTCGAGGTACGAAGCGGCGCACTTCGAGGCCGAGTTGGAGCCCTGGCCGGTGATCGGGTCGTTGGCGACGACCACGTCTCCGACGCCGAGGACCAGGCCGCCGCCGGGCAGCCGGCCGACGGGGTTGCGGACCGTGGGCGCGTAGCGGCCGGACAACGTGCCGCCGGCGTCGGTGAGTTCGACCTTGGTGGCCCGCGCGTACTCCCACGGCGTGAACCGCTCCATGAGTTCCAGGGTCAGGGAGAGGTGTTCCGCCGGGTCCTTGACGCCCTGGAAGGCGTCCAGCGGGCCGCCGGGTATGCCCTCCCAGAAGAGGATGTCCGCCCGGCCGGAGGTGGTGAGGGTGGGCATGACGAAGAGTTCGCCCACGCCCGGGACGAGGTTGCAGCGGACCGCGTCGTAGTCCGGGTGCTCCGGGCGCGGGCCCAGGCCGTGGACGTACGCGACGGCCAGCGCGCGCTGCGGCTCCGTGTACGGGGAGCGGGAGGCGTCGCGGCCGAACATCGACACCAGCTCGCCCTTACCGGCCGAGACGAGGACCAGGTCGTACGTACGCGAGAAGTAGTCGAGGTCGCCGACCGCCGCGCCGTGGATGACCAGTTGGCCGCCGCGCTGGGCGAACGTCTCCATCCAGCCGGCCATCTTGACGCGCTGGTCGACGGACTGCGCGTACCCGTCGAGCTTGCCGACCCAGTCGATCACGCGCTGGGTCGGGCCGGGGTCGTGCGAGCCGGGGGCGGCGACCGAGACGCCGAGTCCTTCGATCTTCGGGGCCTGGGACTCCCAGAAGTTCACCTGGAGATCGCGCTCGTGCTGCAACGCCGTGTGGAACATGCACTGCGTCGACATGACGCGACCGGTACGGATCTCGTCCGCCGTCCGGTTGGACATCAGGGTGACCTCGTACCCGTTCGACTGGAGTCCGAGGGCGAGCTGGAGTCCGGACTGGCCGGCTCCGACGACGAGTATCTTCCGCATGCCTGTCCTTCTCTGCGTACGTCTTGTTCCGGTGTCTTGATCCGGTTGTTCCGGCGTCTTATTCCGGGCTGACTTCGAGTGCGTGGCCGACGAGGGCCAGCAGGGTCTCGATCGCCGAGAACCTGCTGCGCGCGTCCATGATCATGACAGGTATGTGCGGAGGGATCGTGAGTGCCTCGCGTACGTCCTCCGGCTCGTACTTCTCGCTGCCGTCGAAGTGGTTGACGGCGACGACGTACGGCAGGCCGCAGCTCTCGAAGTAGTCGAGCGCCGGGAAGCAGTCCCTCAGGCGGCGCGTGTCGGCGAGGACCACCGCGCCGATCGCCCCGCGCACCAGGTCGTCCCACATGAACCAGAACCGCTGCTGCCCCGGCGTGCCGAACAGGTACAGGACCAGGTCGTCGTCGAGCGTGATGCGGCCGAAGTCCATGGCCACGGTGGTGGTCAGCTTCTCCGGGGTCGAGCTGAGGTCGTCGGTGTCCTCGCTCGCCTCGGTCATCAGCGCCTCCGTCTGGAGAGGCGTGATCTCCGAGACGGCGGTGACGAGGGTGGTCTTGCCGACGCCGAAGCCGCCGGCCACCACTATCTTCGTGGCGATCGGGGCGCGCGTACGGTCCTTCTGCCAGGCCTTCAACTCATCGTCGGACTCTATGAGTTGGGGAGGCCCGGGGTATCGCGAGGCATCTGCGACGCGTGAGGCGTCAGAGACGACGGAGTCCACTCAGCACCCTTTCCAGCAGAGCGCGGTCCGGCTGTCCCGGGCCGTGACCTGTTCCGTACACACGGATCTTTCCCTGGTCCGCCAGGTCGCTGAGGAGCACCCGGACCACACCGAGCGGCATCTTCAGCAGGGCGGCGACCTCGGCCACCGTGCGCATCCGGCGGCAGAGTTCGACGATGGCCCGCATCTCGGGCATCACCCGGGTGGAGAGTGAACCATTCTCCAGTTCCGGGCGCTCCGGCGATCCTTCGAGGGCCGCCACGAACGTCTCGACGAGCAGGACGTGCCCGAAGCGCGTACGGCCGCCGGTCAGCGAGTACGGGCGTACGCGGGCGGGTTTGCGGTCGCCGCCGCGGACCGGGAGTCGGGGCGTGCCGCTCACGTCGTTCACTTGGCCGCCTCCATCGTCGTGGCCTCGATCGACTGCCGCAGTTCGCTGCGGAGTTCGGGGGTCATGACGTGTCCGGCGCGGCCCACGAAGAGCGCCATGTGGTACGCGACGACGCTCATGTCGCAGTCCGGGGCTCCGTGCACACCGAGCAGCGAGCCGTCGCTGATCGACATGACGAACAGGCCGCCGTCGTCCATCGCGACCATGGTCTGCTTGACGCCTCCACCGTCCATCAGCTTGGCGGCGCCGATGGCGAGGCTGCCGATGCCGGACACGATGGTGGCCAGGTCCGCCGCCGAGCCCTTGGGGCTCGTGCGCCTCTCCGTGGTGCGACGCGCCTCGGCGTTTCTCCCGGGGTCGGAGGAGAGCAGCAACAGGCCGTCGGAGGAGACCACCGCGACCGACAGGAGCCCCGGCACCTCCTCGACGAGGTTCGTCAGCAGCCAGTGCAGATTGCGGGCTTCACTGCTCAGTCCGAAGGTACTGGGCGCGATCAACTGCTTGCCTCCTCGACTGTGTCCCCCTTGGTTTCTACGGCATGTGCGGCGGGCTGCTGCAGCCCCGACGTCTGTTCGGCGATCTCCGCTTCGACGTCACGGCGGCCGTGGTTCGCGCCCCGGTGGAATCCGCCGAGCCTGCGGCGCAGGGCCTCGGCGTCCACGGACGCGTTGCGCGGCCTCGCCGCCGGGGCGGGCGCGGAGATCCTGGGGGTCCGCTTGGGCAGCCCCTTGTCGGTGACCGGCTCGTCCGGTTCCTGCGGTCCGTACGATTCCTGCGGTGCCTGCGCTGTCTGCGGTTCGTACGCCGGCTGCGGCTGGTTCGGCGCGTCCGGGACGCGCTCGTGGGCGTCCGGGCCGATGGCGTACGGGTCGGCGCTCGTCTGGGCCGGGAGCGTGATGGGCGGAGTGGCGGCCTCGGGTTCGCGCGCCTCGGCTTCGGCGGGCTCGGAGGTTTCAGCGGGCTCGGAGAGGTCCTCGGCCGGGGGGACCGGTGCCATGAGCACCATGGTCGTCTCGGGGCCGGTGGCGACGGGCTCGGTCGTGTCCGCGGACCGGGCGGGCGGGGAGGACTGCTCGTCCTCGGCGCCGCCCTGCGGGCTCGCGTCCTCGTGGGCTTCGTCGCCTGTGTCGCCGGCGTCCCGCAGCGACTCCTCCGCCGCCGCGATCAGCGGGTCACGGTCCGAACGGGCGTACAGGACATTGGAGTTGACCTCGGCGTCCGCGCCCGGGAGGGAGAGCGCGGGGGCGCCGCCGGCCGTGCGGGCGGTGGTCGCCGAGGGGACGGCGACGGCGGGCGCGGCGGCGAGCAGGGACTTGGGCAGGACGACGACCGCCGTGATGCCGCCCTGCTTCTGCTCGCGCAACTGCACCCGTACGCCGTGCCGGTGGGCGAGCCGGGCCACCACGTACAGGCCGAGCCCGAGTCCTTCGCCGCTCTCCTGGTCGTACGCGTCCTCGGGGTCGAAGTCCGCGAGGCGGGCGTTGAGCTGGGTGAGCCGGTCACCGGTCATGCCGATGCCCTCGTCCTGGACGGAGAGCATGACCTCGCCGCTCTCCAGGAGCCAGCCGGAGACCTCGACGGGCACGTCGGGCGGCGAGAACGACGAGGCGTTCTCCAGGAGTTCGGCCACCAGGTGGCTGATGTCGTCCGCGGCGAACCCGGCGAGGTGCGCATGCGGCGGCAGCGCGGCGATCCGCACCCGCTCGTAGCGCTCGATCTCGCTGACGGCGGCGCGTACGACGTCGACGAGCGGGACCGGGCCGGGGTGCTGGTGGCCGTGGTCGGCGCCCGCGAGGACCAGCAGGTTCTCGCTGTGGCGGCGCATGACGGTGGCGAAGTGGTCGAGCCTGAAGAGGGTGGCGAGGCGGTCGGGGTCCTGCTCGCGCTCCTCCAGGCCCTCGATGACACCGAGTTGGCGCTCGACGAGCCCGAGGGTGCGCAGGGCGAGGTTGACGAAGGTGCCGTGGATGCTGCTGCGGACCTGCTCCAAGTGGGCCACGGAGTCCGCGAGTTCGGAGCGGAGCCGGTCGCGCTCGTCGGCCATCTTCTGGCGCTTGCCGATGAGGTGCTTGCGGTCGTCCTCCAGGGTCGACATCCGCTCGTGCGCCGCGAGGGCGTGCGCGTGGAGCGCGTTGACGGAGCGTACGACCTGGGCGAACTCGTCGTTGCGGCCGGTGAACCTGACCGGTTCCTCGGCGGCCGGTTCGGCGGCGAGGCGGGCCGAGCCGCGGCGCAGGACGGAGAGCGGCCGGGTGAGCGAGCGGGCCATGCCCGTGGCGACGCCGACGGCGAGCAGCATCAGGGCACCCAGGATCGCGATCCGGATCTCCAGCGCGGTGACGTCGTCGTCCCTCAACTGGGCGAGTTCCTTGGCCCGTTGGGTGTTGAGGGATGCCTCGACGCCGCGCATCTGCTCGACGCGGGCGGAGAGCGCGGCGTCCAGCTTCTTGGTGTCGGTGCCGAGTTGGGAGTCGGAGAGGGTGGGCCGGGTCGCCAGGCTCGCGAGGTACTTGTCGGCGGTGTTGACCTCGGCGCCGGTCACCGTGGAGTCGTACGAGGCGCGGTCGGTCTTCGGCGCGGTCTCGCGGAAGCCGGCGATCGCCGCCTGCTCACGGACGTTGGCCTGCATGGCGGCGGCCGTGAGCGCGTTGCGCTGCTTGGTGTCCGCGGCCGTCGACGTGGTGCTCGTCGTGGGCAGGCCCGTGATCGGGTCGGTGCCGGTCTGTGTGGAGGTGGGGACGTTCAGGGCCGCGAGGAGGAGGCCGCGGGTCGCGGCGGCCTGCTGGACCGCGGTGTCGAGGTCGGCGAGGGAGTGCGCGCCGGCGCCCGCGCGGGGCGGGAGCTGCTCGGCCAGTTCCTCGGCGAGGCCGTGGAGTTCGGTGAGGGCGGCGGAGTACGCCTGATGCGCTTCGAGAGCGGTGTTCTTGCCGGTGAGCGCGGCTCGGCGCACGGTGGCGATGTCGTCGAGCGTCTCGCGGAACGCCGCGGGGGCGTCGGCCTCGACGGCTGCCGCGCGGAGTTCGTCGACCTGCCGGTCGACGCGGGCGCTGCGGCTCTCGGAGGGGCCCTTGCCGTCGGGGCGGCCGGCCGCGATGTAGGAGGTGACCTCGTCGCGCTCGTCGGAGAGCGAGTGGGCGAGGGCCAGCGCGTCCTGGGTGCGCCCGGCGAGCGTCACCAGGTTCTGCGAGTCGTTCAGCTCGCTCGACGCGGCGATCACGGACGGGGTACCGGCTCCGGCGATCGCGGCGGCCACGACGGCGACGGCGATGATCAGCCGACTGCGTACGTGCGCGGGGCGACCGCGCCCCGCGGGGTCCGGGATGTTCTGTGCGGTAGGCGAGTTCGGCGTGTGCCCGGAGGCTTCACCCGAGGCCGACTGCCTGCCTTTGCGCCGAGGCCGCATTTTCTGCACCGGTGCTCGCATTCTTGACTCGTGTCCCCATGGGCCCGGGTGACTGCCCGTCAACTCGCGTGTCGTCCCGGTACGGCTCCCGACCCTCCCAGTGCCGGTGGGCAGTGGTCGCGCATCGCCTGACCCGCCACACGAAGGAGTGAACATCCCCGAGGAGCGGACCGGCAAGTTCCCGTGGCGCGTGCGACACCCTTGCGCGGCGGGCCGGTTGGACGTCCACAGCGACCGATGGCAGGATGCGCCACCACGCTTCATCGGAGTCGGTGATTCCACCTCAAAACAGGCGCCTGACCTGCCCGTCAGGGGCAGTTCGATGACGGTTGCCAGCCTTTGGCGAAGCTTGTGAAGGCCTCGTGCAGACTGGCCGAATGCGCTCGGAACTGATCTCGGTCGCCGGTGACCCGGCCCGCCCCGACGAGGACTACGCGTCGCTCGGACTTCCCGCCTCCGGACAGGGCGGTTCGCTCGTCGTCCTGGACGGTGTGACGCCACCGGCCACCGACTACGCCTGTCTGCATTCCGTCCCTTGGTTCACGGCCCGTCTCGGCGGATCCCTGCACGAACTGTCCGTTTCACGGCGAGATCTGACGCTGCCTGAGGTACTCGCGCAAGCCATCCTGCGTACCGCCGACGCCCATCGAGCCACCTGTGACCTTTCTCACCCACGCACCCCACAGGCAACCGTCGTCCTGGCCCGCTGGTCCCCGGAATCCGTCGAGTACCTGGTCCTCTCGGACTCGGCCCTCCTCGTGGAATCCCCCGCCGGCGAGGTCACCCCGCTCCTCGACGACCGCCTCTCCCGGGTCCCCCGCGCCACCCTGACCTCCCACACCGCCACGGACGCCACCCTCCGCAACAAGGAGGGCGGCTTCTTCACGGCAGCGGCGGATCCCTCGGTCGCGGCCCGAGCGGTGACGGGCACGCTCCCGCGCTCCGACGTCCGAGCCCTGGCCGCCCTCACGGACGGCGCGACCCGCTGGACGGACAAGTTCCACGAGGGCGACTGGACGGACCTGTTCGCCCTGATCCGCAAGGAGGGCGGCCAGTCCCTGATCGACCGCGTACGGGCACTGGAGGTGGCGGATACGGAGCGCGTATTCCTGCGCCGCTCGAAGCGGCACGACGACGCGACGGTGGCGTACGTGGAGTTGTAGACCGACCGAGGGTGGGCCGCGCGGGGTGCCGGTCGATCGGCAGTGGTCTGCGCGGGGTGCCGGTCGATCGGCAGTGGTCTGCGCGAGGTGCCGGCCGATCGGCAGTGGTCTGCGCGAGGTGCCGGCCGATCGGCAGTGGTCTGCGCGAGGTGCCGGCCGATCGGGGCTGCCCCTTCAGGCTCACGGCGACCAGGGCACGCCCCTTTAGGGGCGCGGGGAACTGCGCACAGCCACAGCAGGCCCGCAGCCAGCGAACACCCCCGGGAGGAACCCCATTCAGCCCTCGACCCCCCGGTTCAGCCTGTGCAACAACCGCGCCAGCTCAGCCACTTCCCTCCGGTCCCAGCTGGCAAGCTCCCGTACGTACCGCGCCCGCCGCGCATCCCGCACGGCACGGAACCGGACCCGGCCCTCCTCCGTGAGGTGAACGAGCCAGGCCCGCCCGTCCGCGGGATCCGGCTCCCGGGCGACAACGCCCATCTCCTCCAGTGCCCGCAACTGCCGCGACATCGTGGCCTTGCCGACACCGATGTACGCGGCAAGCTCCGTCGCCCGCTGCCGGCCGAGTTCCTCCAGCCGTACGAGCAGGCCGTACGCGGAGGACTCCAGGTCGGGATGGACCTCGCGGACCATCTCGCCGGAGGAGGCGCGGGCACGCCGCAGCAGAACGGTCAGCTCGCGTTCCAGCGCAAGGAACTCCTGGTCCACCCCGCCCTGGTCCACACCACTCGCCGGGTCACCGGATTTCGTCCGGTGCCCCTCGCCGTTTCCGCCCTCGTGCACGTCAGCACCCATGACCCGGTTTCCCGATCGTGAAAGTTTCCGCCAAAGACCGCCATTGCCGCAGCTGGGCCAGTATTTCGCAGGAATAGACCAACGGCAGCCTCCGGCCCCTCTTTCCGCCCGGTCGTCGCGGCGCGTAGCGTCACTGAGAGGCACCCCATGGCATGCCCACGCCACTACCCACATCGAGCGCTCTTCGAGCCCGCGCCTCGAAACACGTTCTCGCACGTTCCCGCACGCTCCCGAACCTTCGAGCACGTTCCCGCACCCTCGCACCCTCGAAGCACTTCGAGCCTTCGGAGGCACGCAATGCCCGTGCACAGATCCCGATTACTGCTCGCAGCCCTCTTCTCCCTCGCCTCTCTCCTCCTCGCCTTCGCCCTCCCGCTCCCGGCCCAGGCGGCCGACGTCCCGCCCCGGGGCTCCGCCCACATGGGGATGGGCGTCATCCCCCACGACGGCCAGGGCGGTCTGCCGACCCCCGGTGACGCCACGCAGACGGAGGGCGTGGACGTCAGCAGCCACCAGGGCAACGTCGCCTGGTCGACCCTGTGGACCAGCGGGGTCAAGTGGGCCTACGTGAAGGCCACCGAGGGGACGTACTACACGAACCCCTACTTCGCCCAGCAGTACAACGGCTCGTACAACGTCGGCATGATCCGTGGCGCGTACCACTTCGCGACCCCCGACACGACGGGCGGAGCCGCCCAGGCCAACTACTTCGTCGACCACGGCGGCGGCTGGTCCAAGGACGGCAGGACCCTGCCGGGCGCCCTCGACATCGAGTGGAACCCGTACGGCGCGGCCTGCTTCGGCAAGACGCAGAGCGCGATGGTCACCTGGATCCGCGACTTCCTCAACCAGTACAAGGCGCGTACCGGCCGCGACGCCGTCATCTACACGGCCACCAGCTGGTGGACCGAGTGCACGGGCAACTACGCCGGCTTCGCCTCCGCCAACCCGCTCTGGATCGCCCGCTACGCCTCGGCCGTGGGCACGCTCCCGGCGGGCTGGAGCTACTACACGATGTGGCAGTACACCTCGTCCGGCCCGACGGTCGGCGACCACAACAAGTTCAACGGAGCTCTGGACCGGGTGGTGGCCCTGGCCAACGGCTGACCCGCACCCACAGACGACCGCGTCAGCGCACACGTACGCGGAAGGCCCGAGCCCCTCTAAGAGGGACCCGGGCCTTGCGTTACCGGTGGACGCCCGTCACGCCGCCACCGGAACCTCCGTCGCCGCGCTGTTCGTCGCCGGGGCGAGGGCCAGTTCGAGGACCTGGCGGACGTCCGTGACCGCGTGGACGTCGAGCTTCTCCAGGACCTCGGCCGGGACGTCGTCCAGGTCGGCCTCGTTGCGCTTCGGGATGATCACGGTCGTGACCCCGGCCCGGTGCGCGGCGAGCAGCTTCTGCTTCACGCCGCCGATCGGGAGGACCCGGCCGGTGAGCGAGACCTCACCGGTCATGGCCACGTCCGTACGGACCAGCCGCCCCGACAGGAGCGAGGCGAGAGCCGTCGTCATGGTGACGCCGGCGCTCGGGCCGTCCTTGGGGACCGCGCCGGCCGGGAAGTGGATGTGCGCACCCCGGTCCTTCAGGTCACCCACGGGCAGTTCGAGTTCGGCTCCGTGACTCCTCAGGAAGGAGAGCGCGATCTGCGCCGACTCCTTCATGACGTCACCGAGCTGACCGGTGAGGGTCAGACCCGACGCGCCCGTCTCCGGGTCGGCCAGCGACGCCTCCACGAAGAGGACGTCACCGCCCGCGCCCGTGACCGCGAGGCCCGTCGCCACGCCCGGCACCGCGGTGCGGCGGTCGGCCGGGTCCGTGGCGGACTCGGGCACGTGGTGCGGCCGTCCGATCAGCGCGCGCAGATCGTCGGCGCCGACCGTGAACGGCAGTTCCCGCTCGCCGAGTTCGTGCTGCGCGGCAACCTTGCGGAGCAGCCGTGCGACGGACCGCTCCAGGTTGCGTACGCCCGCTTCCCGCGTGTACTCGCCGGCCAGCTTGCGCAACGCGCTCTCGTCCAGGGTGACTTCGGCCTTCTCCAGACCGGCCCGCTCCAGCTGACGCGGCAGCAGGTGGTCCCGGGCGATGACGACCTTCTCGTCCTCGGTGTAGCCGTCCAGCCGCACCAGTTCCATACGGTCGAGCAGTGCCTCCGGGATGGCTTCGAGCACGTTGGCCGTGGCGAGGAACACCACGTCGCTCAGGTCGAGTTCGACCTCCAGGTAGTGGTCCCGGAAGGTGTGGTTCTGCGCCGGGTCGAGGACTTCGAGCAGGGCCGCGGCCGGGTCGCCGCGGAAGTCGGAGCCCACCTTGTCGATCTCGTCCAGCAGGACCACCGGGTTCATGGACCCGGCCTCCTTGATGGCCCGCACGACCCGGCCGGGCAGCGCGCCGACGTACGTACGCCGGTGGCCGCGGATCTCCGCCTCGTCCCGTACGCCGCCCAGGGCGACCCGGACGAACTTGCGGCCCATGGCGTGCGCGACGGACTCGCCGAGGCTGGTCTTGCCGACGCCGGGAGGTCCGACGAGCGCGAGCACGGCACCGCCGCGCCGCCCGCCGACGACACCCAGACCCCGGTCGTTACGCCGCTTGCGCACCGCCAGGTACTCGGTGATCCGCTCCTTCACGTCCTCCAGACCGGCGTGCTCGGCGTCCAGGATCGCCTTGGCGCCCTGGATGTCGTACTCGTCCTCGGTGCGCTCGTTCCAGGGGAGCTCCAGGACGGTGTCGAGCCAGGTGCGGATCCAGGAGCCCTCGGGCGACTGGTCGCTGGAGCGCTCCAGCTTCTCGACCTCCTTGAGCGCGGCCTCGCGGACCTTCTCGGGGAGGTCGGCGGCCTCGACGCGGGTCCGGTAGTCGTCGGACTCCTCGCCCTCCGCCTCGCCGTTCAGCTCGCGCAGCTCCTTGCGGACGGCCTCCAGCTGGCGCCGCAGCAGGAACTCCCGCTGCTGCTTGTCCACACCTTCCTGTACGTCCTTGGCGATGGACTCGGCGACATCCTGCTCGGCGAGGTGCTCGCGCAGCTGCTCGGTGGCGAGCTTCAGCCGGGCCACCGGGTCGGCGGTCTCAAGGAGCTCGACCTTCTGGGCGGTCGTGAGGAACGGCGAGTAGCCGGAGTTGTCGGCGAGCGCGGACACGTCGTCAATGGCCTGGACGCGGTCCACGACCTGCCAGGCGGCGCGCTTCTTCAGCCAGTTGGTGGCCAGCGCCTTGTACTCCGTGACCAGCTCGGTCACGGCGCCGGGCAGCGGGTCGGGCACGGTCTCCTCGACCTGGACGCCCTCCACCCACAGAGCGGCTCCGGGGCCGGTCGTACCGGCGCCCACGCGCACCCGGCCGCGCCCGCGGATCAGGGCGCCGGGGTCGCCGTCGGCGAGGCGTCCGACCTGCTCGACCGTGCCGAGCACGCCCGTGTTCGCGTACGTCCCGTCGATCCGCGGAACAAGCAGCACCCTCGGCTTGCTTCCTCCACTGGAGCGCGCGGCGGCCTGTGCGGCCTCCACCGCGGCGCGTACGTCGGCGTCGTTGAGGTCCAGGGGCACCACCATGCCGGGCAGCACGACCTCGTCGTCGAGCGGCAGCACGGGCAGAGTGAGCGGTTCGGACGTCAAAGTCATGATCTCCCCTTCGGCATTCAAGTTGAGCTATGCCGACTCAATGCATGTGAGCCTTCAATTGTTCCCCAGGCGCTGTTCGCTGTGAGCGATCGGGTCGGTGAACCCCGGTGAACGTCTCGCCCGGCCGGTGCGTCACAGGTGCAGCGTCGGATTCCTCAGTCCGTTCCAGTCGTCTGTCACGGGGGCATCATGTGGAGCGCACAACTGCGTCGGTTTCTCGTCGGCCTGGGCCTGTTCGTCACGGTCGCCGTCGGAGTCACCTCCTGCGGAGACAAGTACGGCGAGGCCGGTGCGCACGACCCGGCCCGTGCCGCGGAACGCGCGCGTCAGGTCTCCGACGCCTGGGAGGGTTCGGAGGCCGCGCGGGTGTGGCGTGAGGGCTACTTCCCGCTCGGGGACCCGGTCCGGCTGCCCGAGGGGGCCTTCCACAGCGACACCGACAAGCAGGCGTACCAGCGTCAGAACTTCGAGCTCCGCGGTTCCCTTCCCGGCGCCCCACCGAAGAAGGGGGAGGTCCGCTGGCGCGGCGGCGGCTCACTGGCCGTTCCGGTCGCCTCCGCGCGGGCGGCGTACGAGAAGGTCGGCGGGGATTCCGGTCCCGGGCCCCGGCTCATCGTGACCGGTGCACGGCTCGGGGACATGGCGATCCAGACCAGCCGGGGGCCGGCGACGGTCCCCGCCTGGCACTTCACGATCAAGGGCTACGACACCCCGCTCAAGCGCGTCGCGGTCGTCGCCTCGAAGCTTCCGAAGCCCCCGGTCAAGCCCCTACCGGACCTGACGGACGACCTGTGGAAGCTCGCCGGACTGAAGACGGTGTCGCGGGACGGCCGGACCGTCGTCCTGCGCGCCCACCACGGGTCCTGCGACGACGGCCCCGGCGTCGACGTGCTGGAGAGCGCGGACAACGTGGTGTTCTCCGCCTGGATCCGCAACCCCTCCGACGGTCCCTGCACGAAGGAGCTGCGCGCGAAGAACGTGACGGTGAAGCTGGACCGGCCGGTGGGCGACCGCATGCTCCTCGACGCGTTCACGGGCAGGCCCGTGCCATACGAGGGGTCTCCGTGGTCCCGGTCGTCGTCCTGGAGCTGACCCGGCGCAGCAGCGGCCAGGTGGCCACCCCTATGGCCAGTGCCATCGTGTGCCCCCAGTTCGTCATCGGATCCGTGAACGCGATCAGGTCGCCGATGACCATCCAGCCGAACACCGCGAGCACGGTCCAGCGCAGCCAGGGCCTCAGCAGCCCGGCCAGCGCGCCGACGCTCGCGGCGACGCCGAAGCTGATGCCGTAGTCGTAGCGGTGCAGCGAGCTCTCGGGCAGGTGCCCGGCGAGGACGGAGAGGCCGACGGGTATCTCGGTCGCCAGCGTCGCCAGGCCGTGCCCCAGCAGGAAGACGCCCGCCGTACGCCACCCGCCGATCCGCCGCTCCAACGCGGTGAGCACCAGCAGAAAGGCGATCACGTACGCCGACGTGAGGCCGCCCGCGATCCACAGCGCGCTGGCGACCAGCACCCGCACCGGCGACTGCGCCAAGTGGGCCACATCGGTACTGGACGCCTGGAGCACCCGGTCCACCAGGTTCGGGTCCGCGTACTCGGCGACGACAGAGGTCACCGCGAGGACGACCGCGTACCCGAAGGTGAAGGGGGTTCCGGTGGGCGTCGGGAACAGCCGCCAGGGCCGGACGCGGCGAAGACGGGCGGGCAGGGGCCGGGCGCTCCCGGTGGTGGAGGGCGCGCGTTCGGCAGCCGCGGGCACGCTCTCGGCGGCGGCGAGGTGCGCGCCCTCGGCAGAGACGGTGAGGGGCCGCTGTCGCGGGATGCCGTCGAGCCCGGGGGCGGGAGCGGCGGCCGGATCGGCGGCGGAGCCGGTGGCGGAAAAGAGGGTGGAAGGGGCAGCCGGGGCGGCGGGGTTCGTCGTCTCCGCGCCGCTCGTCACAGGCCTTTTCACCGTGGAGGCTCCTTCCGTCACCCCCAACACTCAGCTTCGCACGGCCGGGCTGTCTGTGACGGGGACCACGGAAGGGCCGATTCACAGCCTTCTCTCATGCTCGGGTGCGGCCCGGCGCAATTCAGCTGCTCATGCTGGGGGAACTTGCCAGGATGACCGCATGACCACCTCGCACGACACCTCCTACGACGCTTCCCATGACGCTTCCTACGGCGCTCCCGAGGTGATCGACCGTCGCGAGGGGCCGTACGGCGAGGTCGTACTCCGTCGCCACGGCGGGCTGCTGCAGATCATCGCCAACGGGTGTTTCCTCATGGACACCTCCGACGGACGCTCGGAGAGACGGCTGGTCGAGGCCGCGCTCGGCGCGCTGGACGGGCGGCCGGGGCCCGACGTCCTGATCGGCGGCCTGGGCGTCGGCTTCTCGCTCGCACACGCGGCCGACGAACCGCGCTGGGGCCGGATCGCCGTCGTCGAACGGGAACGGGCCATCATCGACTGGCACCGGTCCGGTCCGCTCGCCGCCCTGTCGGCGCCCGCGCTCGCGGATCCGCGTACGGAGATCATCGCGGCGGATCTCGTCGCATACGTCAATGAGACGTCCGACACGTACGACGCGCTGTGCCTCGACATCGACAACGGACCCGAGTGGACCGTCACAGAGGGCAACGAAAACCTCTACTCGGCCGCCGGACTCGCCGCGTGCGCAAGGGTGTTGAGGCCCGGTGGGGTACTGGCCGTGTGGTCGGCCCAACCCTCGCCTGATTTCGCAAGAACCTTGGGGAATGCCGGGTTCCGACAGGTGCGTACCGAAGAGATCCCGGTTGCCCGGGGCGTTCCGGACGTCGTACATCTCGCGGTCGGGCCTGGATAGCCGAGCGGCGGTCACTGCCCGTACCCTGCTGACCTGACGCCGATCATTCAAGCGTCAAGCGCAGTCATGGAATCACCCCACTGGTTCCGGAAAGCACACTCAGGGGCGGGCGATGGAGCAGACACACACCTCCCAGAACGGCACGGCGGCCACGCCGGGCGCTCAGCGCCGCGTGCTGGTGATCGAGGACGACCCCACGATCGTGGACGCCATCGCCGCCCGCCTGCGTGCCGAGGGATTCCTCGTGCAAACGGCGGGTGACGGGCCGGCCGCCGTGGACACGGCCGAGGCGTGGCAGCCCGACCTGCTGATCCTCGACATCATGCTGCCGGGCTTCGACGGCCTGGAGGTCTGTCGTCGGGTACAGGCGGCGCGTCCGGTGCCGGTGCTGATGCTCACCGCGCGCGACGACGAGACGGACATGCTGGTCGGCCTCGGCGTGGGCGCCGACGACTACATGACGAAGCCGTTCTCGATGCGCGAGCTGGCCGCGCGCGTGCACGTACTGCTACGACGCGTGGAGCGCGCCGCGCTGGCCGCGTCGACGCCGCGCTCGGGCATCCTGCGGCTCGGCGAGCTGGAGATCGACCACGCGCAGCGCCGGGTCCGGGTGCGCTCCGAGGACGTGCATCTCACGCCCACGGAGTTCGACCTGCTGGTCTGCCTGGCGAACACGCCGCGCGCGGTGCTCTCGCGCGAGCAGCTGCTGGCCGAGGTGTGGGACTGGGCCGACGCGTCCGGCACCCGCACCGTGGACAGCCACATCAAGGCGCTGCGCCGGAAGATCGGTGCCGAGCGCATCCGTACGGTTCATGGCGTGGGCTACGCGCTGGAGACCCCGACGCCCTAGAGTCGGGCACCCTGGTTCGAGGGGGCGGAAGTGATGAGCGGTATCGGTGCGTGGCGCAGGAGTGTGCTGGCGGGTGCGGGATCCCGTTCGCCGTTCGGCAGGCGCCCGGGCTCGGGCAGGCACTCCGGTGCGGGGCCGCATTCCGGCTCGGACGCGGGGTCGCACACCGGCTTGGACGCGGGGCCGCTCGTCGGCTCGGGTACGGGTGCGTTTGTCGGCCCCGGCTCGGATTCACCGCCCCATCCCGGTGGTGGTACCGGTATCAACGCCGGTACCGGTACCGGCTCGGTGTCCGGGTTGAGCCCGGTGCCCGATTCGAGTGCGGCGTCCGGAGCGGCGTCGGCCTCCGGGACGGGCCCCGCCTCCGCGGCGCTGTCGACGACGGACACCTGGGGCGAGATGCGGCCCTTCTCGATCAAGACGAAGCTCGGCGCTCTGGTCGTCGTCTCGGTCTTCATCACCACCGGTCTGCTGATGATCGCGGTGCGCACCGAGACGGAACTGCGCTTCATCACGGTCTTCTCGGTGATCGCGACGCTGCTGATCACCCAGTTCGTGGCGCACTCGCTGACATCGCCGCTGGACGAGATGAACACCGTGGCGCGGGGCATCTCGCACGGCGACTACACCCGCCGGGTCAGGGGCGCCGACCGCCGCGACGAGCTGGGCGATCTGGCCCAGACGATCAACCGCATGGCCGACGACCTGGAGGCCCAGGAGCGCCAGCGCAAGGAACTCGTGGCGAACGTCTCCCACGAGCTGCGCACCCCCATCGCGGGACTGCGCGCGGTCCTGGAGAACGTGGTGGACGGTGTCTCCGCCGCCGACCCCGAGACGATGCGTACGGCCCTGAAGCAGACGGAGCGGCTGGGGCGGCTCGTGGAGACGCTTCTCGACCTCTCCCGCCTGGACAACGGCGTCGTACCGCTGCGCAAGCGCCGCTTCGAGGTGTGGCCGTACCTGTCCGGCGTGCTGAAGGAGGCCAACATGGTCGCCTCGGCGCGCGCGGGCATCGCTTCCGGCTCCGGCAGTCACACGCGTACGGACGTCCATCTGCACCTGGACGTCTCGCCGCCCGAGCTGACCGCGCACGCGGACCCGGAGCGGATACACCAGGTCGTCGCCAACCTCATCGACAACGCGGTCAAGCACAGCCCGCCGCACGGCCGCGTCACCGTGAAGGCGCGGCGCGGCGAGGGACACGAGTCGCTGGACCTGGAGGTCCTGGACGAGGGTCCGGGCATCCCGCGCTCGGAGTGGCACCGGGTCTTCGAGCGGTTCAACCGCGGCGGCGTGGTCGCCCCGCACGGTCCCGGCAGCGACGGCGGTACGGGCCTCGGGCTCGCGATCGCCCGCTGGGCGGTGGATCTGCACGGCGGCCGGATCGGTGTGGCCGAATCCCCGCGTGGCTGCCGGATCCAGGTCACTCTTCCGGGCGTGCCTTCGCTTGACAGATTGACGTAGGGTTCAAATCTAGAGCCCAAGATCCATGAGTGAATCGTGTGATCGGGCAGCAGGACACGTGTCATCGCGCGGTCCTCGTACGGAGGCTCGGCCTTTCGGGGTCGCAGTCCTGACCCGACGTGTCGGTTCCGCATCGGAACCTCGCTTGTTTCCCGCCATTTCCACCACCGAAACACGCTTTTCGATGTGACTTACGCGACGATGACCAGGCCCGGCCTGACCTACGCGGTCCGGGAGGCGTAGCCTTTATTCCCGCTGTCCATCACCTTGTGAAGCGGAAGAGGGCGGTTGCCGCCGTGTCGCCACAGTCCCCCAGTAACTCGAGCACCTCGACAGAGGACCAAGCCGGGAAGAAGAACCCCGCTGCTGCGTTCGGTCCCAATGAGTGGCTCGTCGACGAGATCTATCAGCAGTACCTCCAGGACCCGAATTCGGTAGACCGAGCCTGGTGGGACTTCTTCGCCGACTACAAGCCGGGCGGCGTCGCCGCCTCGGCCCCGTCGGGTACCGCGGCCTCGGGTACCGCGGCCGCGGGGGCCGCGGGGACCACCACGGTCGCTCCGGCCGCCCCTGCGGCGCCCGCGGCTCCGGCTCAGGCCGCTCCGGCCCCGGCCGCACCCGCGGCGCCGAAGCCGGCAGCCGCCGCGCCGGCGAAGCCCGCCGCCGCTGCTCCTGCCGCTGCTCCGGCGAAGCCCGCCGCGGCCAAGCCGGCCGCAGCGAAGGCGGCGCCCGCGTCGGAGTCCCCGGAGGGTCCGGAGTACGTGACGCTGCGCGGCCCGAGTGCCGCGGTCGCGAAGAACATGAACGCCTCCATCGAGGTGCCCACGGCCACGTCCGTGCGCGCGGTCCCGGTGAAGCTGCTCTTCGACAACCGCATCGTCATCAACAACCACCTGAAGCGTGCCCGGGGCGGGAAGATCTCCTTCACCCACCTCATCGGCTACGCGATGGTGCAGGCCATCAAGGCCATGCCGTCGATGAACTACTCCTTCGTGGAGAAGGACGGCAAGCCGACGCTGGTCAAGCCGGAGCACATCAACTTCGGCCTCGCCATCGACCTGGTGAAGCCCAACGGCGACCGCCAGCTGGTCGTCGCGGGCATCAAGAAGGCCGAGACGCTGAACTTCTTCGAGTTCTGGCAGGCCTACGAGGACATCGTCCGCCGCGCCCGTGACGGCAAGCTGACGATGGACGACTTCACGGGCGTGACCGTGTCGTTGACCAACCCCGGCGGCCTCGGCACCGTCCACTCGGTCCCGCGTCTGATGCCCGGTCAGTCGGTCATCATGGGCGTCGGCTCGATGGACTACCCGGCGGAGTTCCAGGGCACGTCCCAGGACACCCTGAACAAGCTCGGCATCTCGAAGGTCATGACGCTCACGTCGACCTACGACCACCGGGTGATCCAGGGCGCCGCGTCGGGCGAGTTCCTCCGCATCGTCGCGAACTACCTCCTCGGCGAGAACGGCTTCTACGACGAGATCTTCGAGGCCCTGCGCATTCCGTACGAGCCGGTCCGCTGGCTCAAGGACATCGACGCCTCGCACGACGACGACGTCACGAAGGCCGCCCGTGTCTTCGAGCTGATCCACTCCTACCGGGTCCGCGGCCACGTCATGGCCGACACCGACCCGCTGGAGTACAAGCAGCGCAAGCACCCCGACCTGGACATCACCGAGCACGGGCTCACGCTGTGGGACCTGGAGCGCGAGTTCGCGGTCGGCGGCTTCGCCGGCAAGTCGATGATGAAGCTGCGCGACATCCTCGGCGTCCTGCGCGACTCGTACTGCCGCACCACCGGCGTCGAGTTCATGCACATCCAGGACCCGAAGCAGCGCAAGTGGATCCAGGACCGCATCGAGCGCTCGAACACCAAGCCGGAGCGCGAGGAGCAGCTGCGCATCCTGCGGCGGCTGAACGCGGCGGAGGCCTTCGAGACCTTCCTGCAGACGAAGTACGTCGGCCAGAAGCGGTTCTCCCTGGAGGGCGGCGAGTCCGTCATCCCGCTGCTCGACGCGGTTCTCGACAGCGCTGCGGAGTCCCGTCTCGACGAGGTCGTCATCGGCATGGCCCACCGCGGCCGGCTGAACGTCCTGGCGAACATCGTCGGCAAGTCGTACGCGCAGATCTTCCGCGAGTTCGAGGGCAACCTCGACCCGAAGTCGATGCACGGCTCCGGTGACGTGAAGTACCACCTGGGCGCCGAGGGCGTGTTCACCGGTCTGGACGGCGAGCAGATCAAGGTCTCGCTGGCCGCCAACCCCTCGCACCTGGAGGCGGTCGACCCGGTCCTGGAGGGTGTCGTCCGCGCCAAGCAGGACGTCATCAACAAGGGCGGCACGGACTTCACGGTCCTGCCGGTCGCCCTGCACGGCGACGCGGCCTTCGCGGGCCAGGGCGTGGTTGCGGAGACCCTGAACATGTCGCAGCTGCGCGGCTACCGCACCGGCGGCACGGTCCACGTGGTCATCAACAACCAGGTCGGTTTCACGGCGGCGCCCGAGTCCTCGCGCTCCTCCATGTACTCGACCGACGTGGCCCGCATGATCGAGGCCCCGATCTTCCACGTGAACGGCGACGACCCGGAGGCCGTGGTCCGCGTCGCGCGGCTGGCCTTCGAGTTCCGTCAGGCGTTCAACAAGGACGTGGTGATCGACCTCATCTGCTACCGCCGCCGCGGTCACAACGAGTCGGACAACCCGGCCTTCACCCAGCCGCTGATGTACGACCTGATCGACAAGAAGCGCTCGGTGCGCAAGCTCTACACCGAGTCCCTCATCGGTCGCGGCGACATCACCCTGGAAGAGGCCGAGCAGGCCCTGCAGGACTACCAGGGCCAGCTGGAGAAGGTCTTCACGGAGGTCCGCGAGGCGGCGAACGCGCCGGCCGAGGCCCATGTCCCGGACGCGCAGCCCGAGTTCCCGGTGACCGTCACCACGGCGGTCTCCCAGGAGGTCGTCAAGCGCATCGCCGAGTCCCAGGTCAACATCCCCGACCGCGTCACCGTCCACCCGCGTCTGCTGCCGCAGCTGCAGCGCCGCGCGGCCATGGTCGAGGACGGCACGATCGACTGGGGCATGGGCGAGACGCTGGCCATCGGCTCCCTGCTCCTTGAGGGCACCCCGGTGCGCCTCTCGGGCCAGGACACCCGCCGCGGCACGTTCGGCCAGCGCCACGCGGTGCTGATCGACCGGGAGACGGGCGAGGACTTCACCCCGCTCCAGCACATGGCCGAGGACCAGGCCCGTTACAACATCTACGACTCGCTGCTCAGCGAGTACGCGGCGATGGGCTTCGAGTACGGCTACTCGCTCGCGAGGCCCGAGTCCCTGGTCATGTGGGAGGCCCAGTTCGGCGACTTCGTCAACGGCGCCCAGACGGTCGTGGACGAGTTCATCTCGTCGGCGGAGCAGAAGTGGGGCCAGACGTCAGGCGTCACGCTCCTGCTCCCCCACGGCTACGAGGGCCAGGGCCCGGACCACTCGTCCGCGCGTCCCGAGCGCTTCCTCCAGATCTGCGCGCAGAACAACATGACGGTCGCGATGCCGACCCTCCCGTCGAACTACTTCCACCTCCTGCGGTGGCAGGTGCACAACCCGCACCACAAGCCGCTGGTGGTCTTCACCCCGAAGTCGATGCTCCGCCTCAAGGCGGCGGCGTCGAAGGCGGAGGAGTTCACGACGGGCGGCTTCCGCCCGGTCATCGGCGACGCGTCCGTGGACCCGTCCGCCGTCCGCAAGGTCGTCTTCACCGCGGGCAAGGTCTACTACGACCTCGACGGGGAGCGCACCAAGCGCGGCTCGACGGACACGGCCATCATCCGCATCGAGCGCCTGTACCCGCTGCCGGGTGCCGAGCTCCAGGCGGAGATCGCCAAGTACCCGAACGCCGAGAAGTACCTGTGGGCCCAGGAGGAGCCGGCGAACCAGGGTGCCTGGCCGTTCATCGCCCTCAACCTGATCGACCACCTGGACCTGGCGGTCGGCGCGGACGTTCCTCACGGGGAGCGGCTGCGACGGATCTCCCGCCCGGCGTCCTCGTCGCCGGCGGTGGGTTCGGCGAAGCGGCATCAGGCTGAGCAGGAGCAGTTGGTGCGGGAGGTGTTCGAGGCCTAGGCCTCGTCCCACCGCATGCGAAAGGGGTCGGCCCCGAGTCCTGAGGACTCGGGGCCGACCCCTTTCGTATGTCCCGTCTAGCCCAGGTAGGCCTCGAAGTCCCAGTAGGGCCGGGTGCGCTGGCGGGCCGAGATGGTGTGCGGGTGCTGGGCGCCCAGGGTGCGGGTGAGGGAGAGCAGGCCGTCCTCCTCCAGCTTCCCCGCCTCCTCCTGCTCCCGGGCCGCACGCAGGTCCGCGGAGAGGGCCACCTGGCAGGAGAGGGTGAGCGGGTGCTCCTCACCGAGCGAGTGCCGGACCCGGCGCAGGGTGTCGCGGCTCAGGTCGACGGCGTCGGCGATGCGGCCGTTGAAGTTGCGCGCGCTCGCGGCGTTCAGCGCGCAGCCCAGCACCCAGGGGTGGTCGGGGCCGAGCGTGGCGGTGAGTCCGGCGAGCGCGGACTCGAACATCGACATGGCCTCGGCACGTTCACCCGCGGCCTGCATGACCAGGCCGGTGTTGGAGAGCATGCCGGTCGCGACAGGGTGTGCGGGCCCGAGGAGGGCCCGGTAGCCGGCCTCCGCCTCCGCGATCAGATCGCGTGACTGGCTCAGGTCACCGTGCTCCCGCAGGAAGTTGCCGTAGTTCGTCAGGAAGGACAGCGTGCGGTAGTGCTCCCGGCCGTGCAGCTGGACCAGCTGTTCCAGGAGACTTGCCATTGAGGGCCCCACGTCCTGTGTGTGACCGCCCTCGCGACGGCGGCACATGGCCAGTTGGGCGCGTGCCTCCAGGGTCTGCGGATGCAGTGGTCCGAGCACCTGAACATGGAGTCGGACGATGGGCTCCTGGCGGGACAGCGCGTCGCGGTAGCGGCCGAGGAGGCGCAGATCGTGGCCTACCGCGCTGCCGGAATTGAGCGTGCTGATGTGCCGGGCGCGCAGCAGGCTCTCCCGCAGGGCGAGGGTCTCCAGGTCGAGTTCGTACGCCTCCGCGTACTTGCCGAGGAGCCGCAGGCCGACGCCCAGATTGTGCCGGGCGATCAGGGTGGGAGCCTCGTCCGGGCCGAGCAGACGGTTGTTGCCGTCGTGGACCTCTCGCTGCAGGGTGTGCGCCTCCTCGTATCGCCCGAGGTGGCGCAAGCTGTTGGCCATGGCGCTCTTGGTGCTCAGCTCTCCGAGTTCGCTGCGTTCCGGAGCTGCCTGCAACCTCGTGAGAACACCGTCGTCGAGTTCGTACGCGTCCCGGAACCGGCCGCTGGCCCGCAGGATGTTGCTCTCCTGGGTGGTCAGGTCGAGCATCGGCTGGGCCAGCGGTTCCACCGTCCGGGACCAGCGGTCACGGATCTGCTGCGCCAACTTGAGGCCGCCGTTGTACTCCCCGCTGCGGAAGCAGTACCGCAGGCAGTTCAGTACGGCCTCCTGGACCCGTGGCCGGGTGCTGTCCAGCGCGCCGGAGGGTTCCAGGTGCGGGAGCAGCTCGGCGTACCGGGGCCAGTTCCTGCTGTCCAAGGGGTTACCGGGGTCGGCCTCCGCGAGGAGGCTGCGGACGGCCTTGCGATGAGTGGCGCGGCTGTCCTCGCTGGTCAGCTTGGAGACGATGTCGTGGACGAGCCGGTGCATGTGGACGGACTCCTGGTGCGGGCCCATCTCGGCGCCGGCGGGACCGCGGGTCTCACGCGTGAGCACCGAGTAGTTGACCAGCGTGTCAAGGGCGCGGGTCCAGGCGGGCAGGTCGGTGGCCATCCACCGCAGCTCCTCGGGGAGTTCGGCCTGCGGATAGGCGCGGATCAGGCCGAGCGGGATGCGTCCGGGCGCGAAGGACGTGCTCAGGCTGAGGACGTCGATGGCCTGCGGCTGCGAGCGGCGGAGCCTGTTGAGCAGTATCGACCAGGAGGTCATGGAGGACTGCGGGAAGCCCTCGCCGGTGGCGGGTTCGTCGACGGTGGTGAGCTTGCGCTCGCGGACCATCCGCAGGTACTCGGGCACTTCCATGCCGGACTCGCCGAGCCAGGAAGCCGCCTGCACGAGCGGCAGCGGTACGTCGCCGAACTCGACGGCGACCTCGTCGGCCTGGTCCGAGGTGATGTGGGGTGCTCGGCGCATCAGGTATCCGGTGGACTCCGCACGCAGGAAGGCGGGGATCTCCAGGATGTCCGTGTGCTCGCTCCAGCCGCGGTTGCGGGAGGTGACCAGGACATGCCCGGAGCCCTGCGGGAGCAGCGTGTTGATGCCTTCGGTGTCGTCCCAGCCGTCGAAGATCAGCAGCCAGCGGGAGTGCGGCTCCCCACGCCGCAGGGCGTCACGCACGGCGCGGATGCGCTCACCCGGCTCGCTGCCGCTCCGCAGACCGAGTTCCACGGCGAGTTCACCGAAGCGGTCACGCTGGATGTTGCGGTCGTCGGAGTTGATCCACCACACCATGTCGTAGTCGGGGCTGAAGCGGTGCGCGTACTCGGCGGCGAGCTGGGTCTTGCCGATGCCGGACATACCGAGCAGCGTGCACGCGGAGGCTCCGCGCTCGGCGTCGGAAAGGCGCTGGTGAAGGTCGGTGAGCAGGTCGTCCCGGCCGGTGAACCGCGGGTTGCGGCGCGGGACCTCCCCCCAGACCTCGGCCCGTGTCTCCGGGTAGCGGAGCCGGGTGGGGACGGACCTCGGGGTACGGCGGCGCTCCAGGCCGAGTCGGCTCAGCAGACGCTCCTCGGCCGCCTCCTCGCTCAGCCCCCACAGGCTGGCCGGTTCGAGGACCGCGGTGGCCGGAAGCAGCGGCCGGTTGGTGAGGTTGACCGCGGCGAAGCGGTCGGCGTGCGCGGCGACGAAACCGCGCAGGGCGTCGTTCCACTCACCCGCAGGGCGCGGACCGAGCTCGAAGAACCAGTCGTTGAGGACGAGGAGTACCCGCCCGCTGGACAGCAGGAGGTCGCCCAGCGAGTCCTCGAGCGGCACCTCACGGGGTGGGTCCCAGCGCTGCTGGGTGGCGCGGTGACCGTGACGCTCCAGGCACTGTGCGATCCATGCCGCCCACGAGCGGTGGTATCCCGGGAAGACCACGAGGAAGTGCTCGGGTGCCGCCGCGCTGTCCCGGCCCGTCCCCCGCTGTTCCGCCATCACACGCTCCCTGCTTCCCACGTCCGTCGCGCCTGTCCGCCGGGTGCGTCCCATTCATGCGTCCGCACACGACGCAACTGATCTTGCACCCAGTGTCACCCAGGATTTCGGGTCGCCACGCCGAGACTCGCGTGATGCCTGCTCATCTCCTGGACGAACTCCCTTCCCGCAAAGGTCAGTTCATCGGATTCGAGGAGAATGGACAAGGCTTCCCCGACCTGTTCCCGGTAGGTCTCGAACTGCTGCGTGGCCTTGCGTCGCCATGCGTCGGGAGTGACCGGCCCGGTCCGTGCCCGCCACCAGAGATCGGTGAGCGCGAGATGTGCGTACGCCCCCTGGAGTACGGCCGGAACGGGGCGCGGGTCGAGTCGCCATGCCACCCGGTGGAGGGTCCCGCCGCCCGGACGGTACAGGGGCACGAATTCGTGCAGGGCGGCCAGTTTGGTGTGGTGGGACTCGTGTACCAGGGACTCCGCCAGCTCACTTGCGTCGGCAGGCAGTTGAGTCAGTACGGCGCCCGGGGAGGACCGGAGCGTGGCGCTCATCGGGATGCCTGCGCCCCCCACCGGAGACACGAGCGGTACCACGGCGCGCAACACCGCGCTCGTCTCAGCGGCGCGCCCCGGGTCGGTCGCCGACAGGAGCGTGTGCGCCTCGTGCCAGCGCCGGGCCCACGGCCGGTGGTCGGAGTGCGGGCGATCGGCCGCCGGCAGGGCCGCGGGGCCGATCCCGCGCCGCGGCACTCGGTAGGGATCGAGGTCGTCAAGGACAACGGTGCTGCCGGGCAGTGTCCGTAGTGCGGACCAGCCGCGTTCGCTGCCGACCGGGCGCCGGGTGCCCGGCTCGCCTCGTGCCGTGGGGCGGGGCAGGATCACCTCGCTCCCGCCCGCGCCGTCCGTGATCCGCAGCAGCCCACCCCGGCCGCTCAGCCGGGCGCTGCCCGACGGGCAGTGCAGCACGCCGAGACCGGGCAGCACCAGGCTGCCCGACGGCTGTGTGAGCGTGCCGCCGACCTGGCAGCCCGCACGGACGGCGGCGGCGACCGCCACGCCGCCCAGGTACGCCAGGTGCCTCTCGAAGGCGGGACCCTCGGGCGCGGCAAGCGTCTCGGTCAGCCAGGCGCCGATCATCGGGTAGTCGACGACATCACGGACGGCGGCGGGGTCGCTGCGCTCAGCGCGCTCCAGCAGTGCCCAGTCCTGCTCGAAGCGCCGACCCACCTCGGGCGCCAGCAGGGCACGCCGCTGTTCGAACCGGACGAGGAGGGATTTGACGAGCAGCATGCGACGCGCGTGGAGTGCGGCACGCAGTGCCGCGGTGGCCTCCGGGAGAGGCCGGGTCCGCGCGAGTTCTGTGAAGACCTCCAAAGGGACGGCTGCCAGGGTCATCCCTGGCCTTCCTCACCCTCGAGGGCACCAGTGACCGGAAACGTACGCTGGCCGCCCTCGCCACCGACATACCAGACCTGCCCGAACTCGCGGGAACTCTTCAGTACTTGATCGACGGCCGCGATGAGCCCCGGATCATCCATGGCACGCAATGTCCGCAGGTCGACGTCGGTGAGGTCGGGCAGGGCCACCGTCCGTCCGGTGTCCCGGCCAGGGTCGGCCGCCCGATTCCTCTGCTCCCCCACCCTCGGCTCCTCCCTGCCGACGCCCGCCCCGCACGGCCGCAACGGCTGCCCAGTTCTTCCCGACGCGTGGGAATCAGAAACCCTTACCGATCAACTCCGGTCATGGGCCGCACGGTTGAGCCGCTCCTCGGACCAGGGGTACCAGGGCGGCGAGGCGCGGCTCCACTCGTCGTCCGGCAGTGGCCGCCGCCCGGTCGGCGGAGCCGTTCGCGCGGCGAGTTCCTCCGCCGCTCCGCGGGTCGACTCGACGTCGTCCCAGTCGACTTCGGTGAGTACTCCGACGAGCCGCTGCCACTGGTCGCGGGCCGCCCGGTAGGCCTCGCCGGCCGCGGCGGGGCGTCCCATGAGGGCGAGGACCGCGGCGCGGCCGTGCAGCGCGCGGGCGGCCGTCACCGAGCCGGGGTCCTCGCCGTGGGCCCGCCGGGCCTCGCGTTCCGCGGCCTCGTACGCCTGGAGCGCGTCGGCCAGGACGGGCGCCCCGGCGCGGTGCCACAGTTCCAGGCGCACCCGCCCCAACTGGAGCCAGGACTCGGCCTGTACGTCGTCGGAGGTCGCAGCCCGAACTGCCTGCCCCAGCAGATGCCGGCTCTCGTACAGGTCCGGCAGGAAGCCCAGATGCCGGAACCGCTGTGCCAGCGCGCTCCCGATGAGGCCCTGGAGTCTGCCGCGCTGGTCGGACCGGGCGGGCAGGGCCTTGAGTGCCTCGCGCAGGACGTTCTCGGTCCGGTCGACGATGCCGGCGCCGTCCGGCCGGGAGGCGCGCCGGAGCAGTGACTCGCCCCAGGCGGTGAGGAGTTCGCAGCGCCGGACACTGTCCGGCGGGGCGAGCATGGCTGCCGTCTCGTACGCCTCGTCGGCCGCCGGGTGGTCGCCCGCGGCGTCGTGGAAGGCGGCCCGGGCGGCCAGGCAGGACAGGCGCAGGGCCGGGTCGTCGGCCGCGGCGCGTTCGGCGCGTACGAGGGCGTCGTGCGCCTCTGATCCGTCGGCCCCGGAGGCGTGCAGGGCCCGGGCGAGATCCAGCAGGGCCGGGCCGCGTACGGCGTCGGGGGCGCCCTCGCTGTCCAACAGGGCGCATCCTTCGCGGAGTTCGGGGACCGCCTCGCCGGGCCGGTCCAGGTCGAGCAGCAGTCGGCCGCGACGCAGCAGCCGCTGCCTGCGCAGGGGTTCGGGCCAGGTGCCGTCCGGGTCCGACGGGCTGCCGAGGACGTCCAGTGCGGCGGTGAGGTGTGCGGTGTCCGCGGTGAGGCGCCACAACTCGTGCCGGGACGCGGCGAGTTCCAGTGCGGCCTCGCTGCGGTGGGTGCTGCCGGCCGGTGCCGTGCGGTGGGCGCGGGCGAACTCGGCGACTGCGGCGTTCAGGAGCTGCGCGCGACGGTCGCCGGTGCGCGCGGCCGCGGTGCCGGCCTCCGCCCGCAGGACGCGGCCGAGGAGCACATGGGCGCGTACGGCGTCGGGGAGGGCGGCGCCGCCCTGGCGTACGGCTGCTTCGGCCTGTTCCTTCGCGCGGCGCAGGACGGTCGGGTCGGCCAGGGCCTGCCACTGGCCGAGGAGCCGCTCGGCCTCGGCGAGGGGTACGGGCGTCTCCAGGTCGGGGAGGTAGAAGCGCAGGACGCGGGCGGGGATGCGGGCGAACAGTTCGGCCTCGACATCGCCGCGGTCGTCCGGCCGGCCCTCGCCGTCGGTGACGCCGGTCGCGGTGACGGTGGTGCCGTGGTCGGCGAGGCGGGCGGCGGCGAACGCGGCGAAGTTGCGGGTGCCCTTGCCGAAGTGGCGTTCCACGTAGGCGGAGCAGTGTTTGAGGACCAGTCCTGCGGTGTCCTGGTCGAGCGAGCCGAGCAGCAGGTCCTGGACGCGGCCGGGGTAGACGAAGCAGGGCTGCCGTTCGGTGCCGGGCAGTTGCCTGAGCAGGCCGCCCAGGAGGACTTCGGCCAGTTCCATGGGTCCGGTGTCCGGGAGCATGGCCCGCTGGACGAGTTGCATGACGGGCAGGGTGAGCGGGGCCGCGGCGAGGTACACGGCCAGGCGGACCGCGCCGGGCGAGGCGCCGGCCCGGAAGGCGCGCAGGAGTTCGTCGTCGCCGCGTGGGGCGGGGGACTGCGCGGGCACGTTCTCCGCC
>NZ_LIQZ01000407.1 GCF_001418655.1 Streptomyces phaeochromogenes
ACATGGGGCCGAGGCGGCCCTGCATGTGGGCCATCACCTTGTGTTCCGTCTGACCGACGATCAGCGGGAAGGTGAGGAACACGACGAAGACGATCAGGAGTCGCAGGGCGACGTCGAGCACGTCGTTCACTGCCGGCCTCCTGGGGGGTTTTCGTCGTCGGTGGGGCTGGGGTTCGGGGTAGGGCTGGGGGTTGATTCGGCTTCAGGAGCTTCCGCGGGCTCGGTCGGCTCGGATTCCGGAGTGCTCTCGGGGTCCGGTGCCGGCTGCTCGGTCGGTGGCGGCTTCTCCGTGGCGGAGTTCTGGTCGGCCTCGTCGAAGGCGGGGCGGGCGTGGTGCCAGGGAGCGTCCGAGCTGCGGGGGCCTGCCGACCGGCCGTCGCCGGATTGGTCGGCGGGGGTGGCAGGAGCGTCAGGTGTGGCTGGTGCGGCTGGTGTGGCAGGCGCCTGGCGTTGGGACGCCGAGCCTTCGCCCGCGCTGCGCGCTCTGCGCGGGGACGCGGGTGCCGGGGCGGGCGCCGGTTCTGATGCCGGCGCGGCTTCGGCGCCCTCGGCCGGGGCAACCCCTGTGGTGGGGGCCGGGGCTTGGGCCGCCTCCGAAACAGGAGCGGGAGCGGGAGCCGACGCAGTTGCCTCGCCCGTGGCCGGAGAGTCGGTGCGGCGCTGGGTCGCCGAGCCCTCGCTCACACTGCGGGCCCGTCGGGCCGTGGGCCGAGCCTCAGCTGCCGAACCGCCGCCCTCCGTGGACGCGGCACCACCATCCTGCGCACCACCGGACGCAGCGGCCCCGGCCTGCGCACCACCGGACCGGGCACCCGCAGCCTGCGCACCACCGGAAGCAGCACCCCGAGGCTGCGCGCCCGTGGACGCGGCACCCTCAGCAGCTGTGCCCGGCGCAGCCGCCTGGCTCGCTGAGCCCTCTCCCGCCGTGCGGGCCCGCCGCACCGGGCGGTCGCCTGCGGCGCGTGCGGCGCCGCGGGCCGGGCGGGCCGGGGCAGGCGGGAGTTGGCCCTTGAGGGGGCCCCACTCGTTGGGGTCGGGAACGCCCGGCGGGAGCATCTGGCGGCGCTTCGGGCCGCCGTGTTCCGACTCGCCTGGTTCCTTCGCGCCCGGCCAGGCCTTGGCCACGCGGGCGGCCAGGACGAAGTCCTTGCGGAGGGGGTGGCCCTCGAAACCCTCGGGGAGGAGGAGCGGATCCAGGCCGGGGTGGCCTTCGAAGGTGACGCCGAACATCTCGTGGGTCTCGCGTTCGTGCCAGGCGGCGCCCGCGTAGACCCCGACGGCGGAGGGGAGTACGGGGGCGTCGTGCGGGACGGTCGTCCGTACGAGGAGGCGGCGGACCGGAGCGAGGGCGACGACGTGGGCCGAGACGCGGAAACCGGTGCCGGGTTCGTCGACGGCACTGAGCCAGTCGAAGTACGTACAGCCGAGTTCGTCGCGCGCGGCCTCCAGGGAGGCGAGCCAGGACGTCGGCGGTACGTCGACCGTCAGGACCTCGTACGACTCCTCTGCCGTGGTGTCCGGGCCGAAGAGTTCCTCGACGGGGGCGGGGAGCCAACCGGTCATCGGGCGTCCCCCGTGGCCGACGGCGGTGTGGACGACTGCGCGGACGGAGGCTGTACGAGGCCGCTCTGGAGGGCGGCCGTGGAGGGGCGGGAGGTTCCGTAGCGGTCCCCCAGCGACTCCCGGGCGATCTTCTCCTGGAGCTTGAGGATGCCCTGGAGGAGGGCCTCGGGCCGGGGCGGGCAGCCGGGGACGTAGACGTCGACGGGGATGATCTGGTCGACGCCCTTCGTCACGGAGTACGAGTCCCAGTACGGGCCGCCGCAGTTGGAGCAGGCGCCGAAGGAGATGACGTACTTCGGCTCGGGCATCTGCTCGTACAGGCGCTTCACGGCCGGGGCCATCTTGTCGGTGACCGTGCCGGACACGACCATCAGGTCGGCCTGGCGAGGGCCCGGCGCGAACGGGATGACACCGAGGCGGATGAAGTCGTGGCGGGCCATCGACGCCGCGATGAACTCGATCGCGCAGCAGGCGAGGCCGAAGTTGAAGACCCAGAGCGAGTAGCGGCGGCCCCAGTTCAGGACCACCTTCATCGGCTCGGGGGCGAGGCGGGAGAGCACGCCCAGGCGCTTCGGTTCCGGCAGGAGCACCGGCTCGGGAGCCGAAGTGGCCGGAGTGTCCGAAGCGGCCGAAGTCGCCGAGGAGGTCGCGTCCGGGTGCGGACGGGTCACGTCCATGTGAGGACGCCCTTCTTGTATGCGTACAGCAGGCCCACGGCCAGGAAGCCGAGGAAGATGAACATCTCCACGAGGGTCGCCGCGCCGTAGCCCGGCGCGGCGAAGACCGTCGCCCAGGGGAAGAGGAAGATCGAGTCGACGGCGAAGATCACGTAGAGGAAGGCGTAGACGTAGTAGCGGACCTGGGTGTGGGCCCAGCCCTCGCCGACGGGGTCGACGCCGCATTCGTACGTCATGAGCTTCTCGGGCGTCGGAACGACGGGCCGCAGCAGACGGCCCGCTCCGAAGGCGACGGCGACGAACAGCACGCCGACCACGGCGAGCAGTCCGACGACCGAATAGGACTCGAAATAGTCCGCCGCGTAGTCCGTCGCGAGGACGGTCCCGGCTGTCTCGGCGGCCCCAGCGGTCCCGGTCGCCACGACCATGGTCGGTTCCGGCACGTCCGCCCCTCGCTCCCTGACCTCGGATGACCCCGTACTGACTACGCGCCGACTACGCGTGCGCCGTGCGATGCGCGGTGCGATGCGCCGCGTTCGACGATCTGTACGCACCGGAGTCTAGGGCCTGATAAAGAGACGGTAAGCAGCCCGTCACGGGTAGGCATGATGCGAGGGCTTTCCCAGGCCGCGCTCCGGTCGCCTTCCGGCCGTGCTCCGGTGGCCCTGCGGCTGCCTTCCGAACGTCTTCCGGCCGTCCGCCGGGCGCCTTCCAGCCGTCTTTCGGGCACCCATCGGCCGGTCTCCACCCCCTCTCGCACCGTCCCCGGTCGTCGTGGAGGCCGGGGATGGTGGGGTTTACCCCAGGGGATCCGGGCGGTCCACCTCATGGCGCGGGGGCCCGCGGCCCGGCAGGCTGGCGCCTATGACCGAACGCATTCTGGCCGCCGACACTGCGGACGGCGCCACCGACCGGCCGCCACCCGCGCGCTTCGCGTACGACCGGCACACCTGGAAGGAGATCGCGCATCTCCTGGCCAACCTGCCGGTTTCGCTCGTCGGGTTCACGTATGTGGTGACCGTGCTGTTCACGGGTGCCTTCCTGACCCTGACGGTGATCGGGTTTCCGCTGCTCGCGGCCGGACTGATGGGCGCGCGCCAGCTGGGCAAGCTGGAGCGGGGCCGGGCCAGAGGGCTGCTCGGGGTGCGGGTCGACGAGCCGAGCCCGCTGCCGTTGCGCGGGCAGGGCGGGTTCTTCGCGCAGCTGTGGATGTCGCTGAAGGACCCGGTCGGCTGGCGCACGGTGCTGTACGAGTTCATGCGGCTGCCGTGGGGCCTGGTCACCTTCACCGTCACCCTGGTCTCGTTGTTCGTGCTGTGGCCGGTGCTTCCGTACATCGCGCGGGGACTGGCCAACGCGGACCGGGCGATGGTGCGTGGGCTGCTCTCGCCCTCGGACGAGCTGGAGCGGCGGATCGCCGAGCTGGAGTCCGACCGGGGCGTGGTCGTCGACACGGCCGCGGCCGACCTGCGGCGCATC
>NZ_LIQZ01000408.1 GCF_001418655.1 Streptomyces phaeochromogenes
GGGTTGCTCGCGCAGTTCCCCGCGCCCCCTGAAAGGCAAGGCCAGGGGCGCAGCCCCGCTTTTAGGGGCGCGGGGAACTGCGCGGGCGACCGCAAGCGGCCCGCACCGTCGACGAACCCCGCCACCCGAGTTCACAGCCGCCCCGCGACGGGCCGTCACATACGGCCCGGAGCCCCGCATTCCACCCCTTCGGGGTGAGCCGCGGCGCGTTGGGGACCCTCCCCGCGCGACCCCAAAAAGCGTCCAGTAGGGTTTGGTCCGCATAAACATCCAAACCCCTGCCCGACGCAGGGCGGCGACCGACCAGCGAGAAGGCCGCAGCCAACAGCGCGGGCGAGACTCTCGGGAAGGCGCTACGTGAGTCCCTACGGCTCCGACCGCTCGCCGCGGCGCCCGATGCGGCGGAAGCTGCTGCAGGCACTGACTGCGGGCCTGGTCCTGGCGACCGCCACCGGTTGCACATACAAGGACTTTCCCCGTCTTGGTATGCCCACCCCGACCACGGAAGAGGCTCCGCGGATCCTCTCCCTGTGGCAGGGCTCCTGGGCTGCGGCGCTCGTCACGGGCGTGCTGGTCTGGGGCCTGATCCTGTGGAGTGCGTTCTTCCACCGGCGCAGCCGCACCAAGGTCGAAGTTCCTCCGCAGACCCGGTACAACATGCCCATCGAGGCGCTGTACACGGTGGTCCCGCTCATCATCGTCTCGGTTCTGTTCTACTTCACGGCCCGCGACGAGACGAAGCTCCTCAGCCTCGACAAGAAGCCCGACGTGACGGTCAACGTCGTCGGCTTCCAGTGGAGCTGGGGCTTCAACTACATCGAGAACGTCGACGGCTCGACCGGTGACGCTTCGACCGACAAGAACCTGGACGCGATTCCGAACAGGTTCAAGGAGCAGTTCCCGGCGAACGCCGGCGGCGTCTACGACGTCGGCACTCCTGCCACGAAGAACCCGCAGAACGGCAACCCCGGTCCGACCCTCTGGCTCCCCAAGGGCAAGACGGTCCGCTTCATCCTCACTTCGCGTGACGTCATCCACTCCTTCTGGGTGGTGCCGTTCCTCATGAAGCAGGACGTCATCCCGGGCCACACCAACTCGTTCCAGGTGACTCCCAACAAGGAGGGCACCTTCATGGGCAAGTGCGCCGAGCTCTGCGGTGTCGACCACTCCCGGATGCTGTTCAACGTGAAGGTCGTCTCTCCCGAGCGCTACGAGGCCCACCTCAAGGAGCTCGCCGAGAAGGGTCAGACCGGTTACGTCCCGGCCGGTATCGAGCAGACGGACCACGAGAAGAACCGGGAGACGAACAACCTGTGAGCATCCTCAATGAACCTCAGGGTGCCGCCGCGGCCGAAGACTCGTACGAGAACGAGCTACCGGTACGGCGCAAGCAGCCCGGCAACGTTGTGATCAAGTGGCTCACCACCACTGACCACAAGACGATCGGTACGTTGTACCTGGTCACGTCGTTCGCGTTCTTCTGCATCGGTGGCGTGATGGCGCTGTTCATGCGCGCCGAGCTGGCCCGTCCCGGCACGCAGATCATGTCGAACGAGCAGTTCAACCAGGCGTTCACGATGCACGGCACGATCATGCTGCTGATGTTCGCGACGCCGCTGTTCGCGGGCTTCACGAACTGGATCATGCCGCTGCAGATCGGCGCGCCCGACGTGGCGTTCCCCCGGCTGAACATGTTCGCCTACTGGCTGTACCTGTTCGGCTCGCTGATCGCGGTCGGCGGGTTCCTCACCCCGCAGGGCGCGGCCGACTTCGGCTGGTTCGCCTACAGCCCGCTCTCGGACGCGGTCCGCTCGCCGGGCATCGGCGCGGACATGTGGATCATGGGTCTGGCGTTCTCCGGCTTCGGCACCATCCTGGGCGCGGTCAACTTCATCACCACCATCATCTGCATGCGCGCCCCGGGCATGACGATGTTCCGCATGCCGATCTTC
>NZ_LIQZ01000409.1 GCF_001418655.1 Streptomyces phaeochromogenes
ACCCAGCCACGACCCACCCGCGCCTACGCTCCGACCTCAGCGATGCTCATCGGGGGCGCTGGGAACGGCGCGACCCGCCCCCACCGGGCCTCAGATGCCGTGGATGTGAAGGACGTCCGGTCTCTGTCAGAGGTGGGAGGTAGCGTCGGATCATGTCCAAGCAAGGGGCGGGGAACGGGGAGCGGAACCTGGCGGTTCTGGAGGGCGTGCTGGAGCGGATCACGTACGCCAATGAGGAGAACGGCTACACGGTGGCCCGGGTGGACACGGGTCGAGGTGGCGGTGATCTCCTCACGGTCGTGGGGGCGTTGCTCGGTGCGCAGGTGGGGGAGTCCCTGCGGATGGAGGGCCGTTGGGGCTCCCATCAGCAGTACGGGAAGCAGTTCACCGTCGAGAACTACACGACCGTGCTGCCCGCCACCGTCCAGGGCATCCGCCGCTATCTCNNCCCTGCAGATCATCGAGGAGGAGCCGAAGCGGCTCATCGAGGTGCCCGGGCTCGGCCCCAAGCGGACCAAGAAGATCGCTGAGGCCTGGGAGGAGCAGAAGGCGATCAAGGAGGTCATGCTCTTCCTCCAGACCGTCGAGGTGTCGACGTCGATCGCGGTCCGCATCTACAAGAAGTACGGCGACGCGTCGATCTCGGTGGTCAAGAACCAGCCCTACCGCCTCGCGTCCGACGTCTGGGGCATCGGGTTCCTCACCGCCGACAAGATCGCCCAGTCCGTCGGCATCCCGCACGACAGCCCGGAGCGCGTCAAGGCCGGTCTCCAATACGCCCTTTCGCAGTCGACGGACCAGGGCCACTGCTTCCTGCCGGAGGAGCAGCTGATCGCGGACGCGGTGAAACTGCTCCAGGTGGACACGGGCCTGGTCATCGAGTGCCTCGCGGAGCTGGCGGCACCGTCCGAGGAGGGCGAGGAGCCAGGTGTCGTACGGGAGCGCGTGCCGGGCCCGGACGGCGGCGAACCGGTCACCGCCATCTACCTGGTCCCCTTCCACCGGGCCGAACTGTCCCTCTCGGCCCAGCTCCTGCGCCTCCTGCGTACGGACGAGGACCGCATGCCGGGCTTTGGGAACGTGGCCTGGGACAAGGCACTGGCCTGGCTCAAGGACCGTACGGGGGTGGAGCTGGCCCCCGAGCAGGAGCAGGCGGTCCGGCTCGCCCTCACCGAGAAGGTCGCGGTGCTCACGGGCGGGCCCGGCTGCGGC
>NZ_LIQZ01000041.1 GCF_001418655.1 Streptomyces phaeochromogenes
GGTGCGTATGGGCCAGCGGGGCCGGGCTGGGGAGCGTACGAACCACCCGCGGCACCGGGCTGAGGTGGGTACGGACCGGTCGCGCTGGGCGGTCCGGCGCCGAAGGGGTTGGCGTGCCCGGGCAACTGCGCGCCGTGCGGCAGGTAGCGAACCCGCCCGGTCTCGTCCGTGACCGGCGTGAAGCCGGCGGCCCGCAAACGCGCCGCGAACTTCGCGTTGCGCTTGCGCGTGACGGCGAACCCGATGCCGAGGACCCCGACGAGCAGCGCCCACACGATCCCGGACCCGGTGAAGGCGACGCCGTCACCACCGGTCCGGAGGGCCAGGACGACACATCCGAGGGTGCCGCCGAGGGCCCCGTAGAGCATCCGCTTCTCGGCGCTCTTTCCGGTCAGGTCGAAGTTGATCCGCGCCTTGAGCAGCTCCAGGGCGTCGGGCACGAAGGGCGGCAGGGGTCCACCACTGGCGGCCTGCGGAAACTGGGCCCAGTTCTGAGCGGCCCGCTGCCGGGCGTGGGGCCCCGGATCGGGCACGATGAGCATCTTCAACGCCCCGTTGTGCCCACCCCCCTGCCGCACATCCGCATACTCGTACCCGAACTGCTGCGCAACGAAGGCAAGCCGCGCCAACTTCTTCACGGACGCCATCGGACTGGTGACCTCAACCGCTTCACCGCTCGCCATGAGCTGGAACATCTTCTGCACTTGGCGGTTGCTCATGGGGGTGTACTCCGTTGGGGGCGGGTGATCATCGTTCGGGGCAGCCTATCCGCGGCTGCTGGAGGTCCTGGGCCGGAGCTCCGGCCCTCCACGACCACACCACGGGACTCCACGGAAGACGCACACAGGACGGGGCCGTCGGCCGGCTGTGAGGCCCAGGGCAGAGGCATGGACGTCACGGCCTGCGCGCTTCATCCTCGGCTCGGGCGAGAGGGTCATCGAAGCTAACCGATTCGGCGATCTGATGGAGGATCGCACGGTACTGCTCGCGGTGAGCCGCAGCCGTCGTACTCAGCGTGAGGACGGCCAGGCGCTTGCAGTCCGGATGCGGCAGGTGGGCGTGGACCTGGAGGAGTGCCTGCACGGGAAGACCGCTGTCGGCCGATGGTGTGCGCACGGTCTCGCTGAACGTGGCAGGACCACAGGGCAGTTCGAGGTACTCGATGTGCGTGTGCCCCTCGGCAGAAGCCACCGCTCGGGCCGCGGTCGCTGCGCGTGATGCCACCATCGTGTCGCGCCAGGAGAGAGTGAGGAAAGAGAGCAGGAACTCACCAGAGGCGCCGCTGCCCGTGTCGTCGACGTCATCGCGGTGCAATCCGATGGAGCAGTGAACAGTACCGACCTCACGCAGCGCGGCCAGCAAGCGCTGCCCTTCCGCGACTTGAGCGACGAACTGCTGACGGATCACCTCGTCAGGTGCCGCATCGAGGAACGGGGCGAAGGCAGTACGCAGCTCGTCGGCCCCTGGGGAGTCAGGAGGAGCGAGCAGGAGGTCGAGAGGGAGTGGAGTGAAGGCAGCGGGTTCGGCGAACCAGATGTCGGCCTGAGGGTCCTTGGCGGAGTCGGCGACGGTGAAGCGGGGGGTGGCGGTCATGAGGTCCTGTCCAGTACACGTGCCGCTGCGTCGGGGCTACCGCTGATGCGACGGGTGAGGCACGTGAGCTCCGGCGCGGCGGGCGCTTTCGAGGGCGGCGGGGCTGGCGTTCCAGTCGGTCGGGGTGATCCCACGACGGCCGGTAGCCGTCCGCTGGTAGAGGAGGTGCAGTCGCTTGGGGGTTTCGCCTCCGCGGCTGGCAGCCGCGACAACAGCGATGAAGCGAGGATCGCCCGCAAACCAAAGGGGCTCGATCTGGGCCTTCAGCTCTGGCTTGGTGCGAGAGGTGCCGAATCGTCTCATCCACCAGAAGGTGCGCATGTTTGCCAGGAAGAGCAGAGGAATCTGTTCCTCCGGCTTCTCCGGATTGGGGATCTCGAACCACATCTCATCCTCTTGCGCCTGGGGATGCTTGTTCCGGCCGCGGGGAACGTCGGTGAGGAACTGCCAGGGGTACTGCTGGAGGACACGCTTGATGTGGAGGGACGGACGGAAGTAGGCCAGTTGGAGAACTGCCCGGAAGGTCGCATAGACGAGGAAAGGAAGGAAGATCCAGGCAATCCAAGGTGGTGTCGCCACGATGAGAAAGAGGGATCCGAACCAGACTGCGATCCACCCGACCAGCCGCACGACGATCATGATCATGTGCTGGTTCCAGGCCCGTCGGGTTGGTGGGTGGACCCAAGCTGTCGGGGAATCGGTGGGATGCATGAAGAGGCTCTCTCTATGTCCAGGGCTCAGAAAACATGCCGGGCGAGGTCTACGAGTGCACCGCCATCAATGCCGAGACGGGTGCCGTCGATGCCAGCCACGGAGCCGTCCTTGATCCCGTCATCGTCGGCATCCACGGCCTTCATGACCAGGCCGAAGCCTGCAGTGGCCACCCCGACTGATGCTGAGGTGACCTCGACCGATCTAATGGCCCGCTCAGCCCGGGCGCCCCGAATCGTGAAATTCAGCAGAGAGTTATCCAGGGCAGAGATGGACTTCGCGTGCTCCATCGTGACGGTACCGAAACGGGCTGCTCGCTGGCCGAGCGTAATGGCTTCTCCCGCCTCACCAGTTGCTCGTACGGCAGCCAAAGCACCTTTGCCCGCCGCGCCGACTCCAGGAAGCATGCCGAGGGCGTCGCCACCGACCGTGACGAGGTTGCTCCAAAAATCCGTGTCGAGCTCCCCCTTGGCGAATCCGTCCCACAGCGAAGCCCGCAGCGTTGGATCTCCGAGCACGCGCATCGACAACGCCGTAGCACTCAACGCCGCCGCAGCAAGCAGCAGCACCGCAGCCGCCGTCCCGCCCGACAGGACGAACAGCGCCACCAGCCCGACCACTGCGGCCACTCCGCTGAGGATGTCCGGGAGGTTCTCGCCGAGCCAGTCCACCGCCGAGTCGAACCACCCCGGCTCATGCGGCGCCAGCTTCTTCGTCGCGTCCCGGATCTTGCCTGCCCGGTACTGGGCCTGTTGCTCATGCTCCTCGGCGAGCTTCCGAGCCCTGCCGGGGATCTTCTCGAGGTCGGCTTCTGCCTCGTCGACGGCTGTGTTCGCGCTGGTCAGGGCCTTCTGGGCATCGTCGTGCCCGGCACCCTTCTTCTTGTCCAGGGCCGGGTCGTCGCCCGCTGTCGTCGCCTTGCCCTTGGCGGTGTCGACCACAGCGCGCGCGTCCTTCGCCTCCTCGTCCAGGCGTTTCGCGCGGCGCTGGAAGTCGTCGAGTTCGCCCTCCCAGAGGTTCAGCTGCTTGGCCGCCTTACTAAGGGAACGCGCGGCGTTCTTCAGGTTCAGCGGCAGCGGGCCATCGTCGAGCTGCTCCCGGAAGGCGACGGCCGCGTCGCCCTTCCAGTAGCTGCCGTCCATCAGCTTGGTGACCAGGTCTCGCGTGTCTTCGAGGACCTTCGCGCAGCCGGCCAGCTTCTTGTACAGGCCACTCACTGTCTCGGTGCTGCCCGGCACGGGGTTGAAGCCCAAGTTGGGGTAATCGGGGTTCGCAATCCGCGGGGAGGACTTCAGTCCCTGTGGAAGGGGACCGTTCTTCGCAGCCTCGGATTGGGAGAAGGGCGACGGCTCGATACCCGGCGTTTGAGTCACTTCTTGCCGCCTCCGCTACCGTCCCCGGCCTTCTTCAGCGCTTCCTCCAGCGCCTTGTCGACCTCGCGGTAGCTGTCCCGGCTTTTCCCGATGATCTTGGCAAGATCCTCGGTCTGCTTGCCAATCTCCTCCGAGCCGTACTTCCAGTCCTCCTGGAAGTCCTCGCACGCGGTGTCGAGATCGTCGGTTCCCAGCCCGGTGATGGTCGCTTCCGACAACGCCTTACGGACACCCTTGAGCGAGTCCGTCGACTTGTTCAGCATCTTCATGAAGCGCCCGAGCTCATCCCCGTCGACCGCTAACCGCTCCGCCACGCCCCGATACCTCTCCCCGTTCGGCCACCGTTCCTAAGAGCGGAATCACGCTATCCGTTCTTCGTGGCACTCGGCCAACCGCTCCTCGGGAGAGCGGTTGGCCAACGGGCTGAATCGGCCACCTCGGTCAGCGGTTCACGGCCTGGATCTCCTGGACGATCACGTCCTGGTCCGCTCCGAACTCACCGTCGGGCAACAGCTGGACGCCGTTCACGCCGGTGCCGGTCCAGTGGATCTTCCAGGTGACCGTGGCCTGGAGCTTGTAGGAGTCGTCGCCCGAGGAGCGGAGGTACTTCACACCACACGGCGGGGTCTCGTCCGCCTTGCCCTTCGCGAAGGCCTCGCCGATCTGGTCCCCGTTGAGTTCACACACGCCGGAGGCGGGGTAGGTCGTCGCGTCGGCCGTGCCCGGTTCGATCTTCAGGGAGATCGGTTCGGCTGTGGTCGTCGCCTGGACGCCCAGCAGCGGGACGGATGCCGTCACCGAGACGGGCTTGAAATCCGCCGCGTCCAGCCACGCCCACGTCGGCAGGTTCACCTTCGTGGTGCCTTCCGGGGCGAGTTCGACCTTCGTCGAGGGCACGCGGATCTCGGCGTAGGCGAGTTGGGCCAGCATTTCTGGGGTGATCGCCTGCGGGATCTCGGGCGGCGGCGGGTCGCCCGTGTCCACCCAGAAGTAGTCCCTGGTGCAGTCGAGCGCACCGGGATCGCCTTCCCTGCCCTCCGTGACATAGGAGGCCCAGAAATAGCCCTCGCCGGCCTTGTCCTTGTTGAAGTCCTTGTACGGGTCACCACCCTCGAACTTCTTACGCTGCTCCGCGTCCCACTCGTACCCCGTCGAGCCCGCCTCCCAGATCGGCTCCAGGTATTTCTTCAGCTGGTCCGGGGAGTACTTGGGGGCGTAATAGCAGGCTGGCGGAGTCCAGTTGGACGCCGTGGAGGTCACAGGTCCGGCAGACTGGCCCGAGCCGTTCTTGGAACGGTCGAAGACAACGGCACCTGCAGTCGACGAAAGCTTGCCGTCTTCATCGGCATTTCCGGAGACCGGTGGGGGACTCGGCTTCTGACTGCCGTTGCCGAAGTCGTCGTCGGCTGATGCGAGGCCCGAGTTGGCCAAGAGCATCAAGACGACAGCCGAGCCGACAACGACTCCCCGCCTCTTCACGGCTGGCATTTGCCACTCGCCCTCTCTGAAAGCATGTCCTGGGTCACCCATACCCCCGCTTTGTTCTTCTTCAAGGCGGTGTTGTAGAGCACGTAGCTGTTCTTGGTTACCGGGGTCTTATCGACCTTTCCAGTCTTGACGTACTTGTTGTAGGCCTTGCCCTGGTCTTCGCAGTACGAGAGCGTCGCCGTTCCATCACCGCGGACCGTCACCGACTCGTCATAAAAGCGGTAGGTCCCGGTGGTGCGCGCCTTGTGATCCACGAATCGCTGCACGTACTTCTGAGTTGTCGCCGCCAACTCGCCCTCCGAGTAGAAGCGATACGCGGGGTCCAGCGGATCCTGGTTGGCGATGGCCTGGTCCGTCGCCTTGATGAACTGCTCACCGTCGGACAGGACAGCGTCCTTGTCCGCGTCGCCCGTTTTATTCCATTCAAAGGCGTAGTGGAGATCGGACGGCAGCTTGATCTTCGGCCGGCCCGCGACCTCTGAAGCAGAAGCACTCGGCGAAGCCGACTTCTCGCTTCCCGTGTCGGCGCCCGCGATCTTGTCGTTGTCCTTGTCCTTGGAACTGTCGTCGCTACCGCAGGCGGACAGCGACAGGGCCGCGGCGGCGGTCAGCGCGATCGCTGCGAGCAGTGTGGGGCGGCGGTTCACGGACGGCTCCCGGTGGGGCGAGGGGGACATGAGCCCAGCCACGCTACCGAGGGGGTAACAGACGACACCAGAGCGAATTGCATCAACCACGTCACGAACTGGGCGTCAAAGTTCGCATTTCATAGCAAAGAGCGACCGAATCAGCAGCGAGACGACTACGCCAAGTGGCGGGCCAAGTCCCCGACTTGGCCCGCGCAAACAAACCGGAAGCGACACCTCGACGTCGAAGTCCTGTGTCTTCTGCCGCGTCTTCTACCGCGCCCCAGCCCTATGTCCCCGCGAGCCGGCGACCGGCTTCTTCTTCGAACCCGTCGGCCACAGCTGTGGGCGACGTTTCGCCGCCAGGTCCTCCGCCCAGCCGAAAGCGACGACGCAGGCTCCGATGAGGACCCAGGTGACGACCAGAGCGGGCCAGGGGCTTTCCAGGAGCCAGGAGGCGTTCTGCCACATCACGTCGTAGTTCCACAGGCGGTCCACCTGGGTCGCCGCGACGAGGATGCAGATGTTGTGCCAGAGGTAGATCGTCACGGCACGGGAGTTGAGCAGAGTGATCGGCTTGTCCCAGCGGCGCAGCCTGCGTGGCCATTCTGACCAGGACGGGCTGAAGTGCAGCAGGAGCATCACGGTGCCGCAGGACCAGAGGGCCTGGGCCAGCGGGATGCTGTCCAGGTCGTGTCCCTCGGTGAAGTTGTGGTTCGTGGCGTACCAGAGCCCCAGCAGGGCGATGGCCGGGGCGACCGACGGGACCACATAACGCGGGAGCCGCTGGAGGATTCCCTCCTGGTGCGCCATGCCGAGGACCCAGCACGCGCCGAACGTGCTGAAGTCCGTCAGGGCGGACGGAATTCGCTCACCGGGGAGCGACAGCCACTCGAGTTGGAACGCCGCCGACAGCGCGATCGGCGCCGCGATCGTCGCCACCGGCAGCGCGCGCAGGGCGCGGAGCAGGAACGGCGACAGCAGTACGTACCAGAGGTACGCGCGGACGTACCAGAGCGGGCCCGCCAGGTCCGAGGCCCAGTTGTCGCCGATGAAGCCGTGGATTCCGGGCAGCCCCTCGGCGTACGGCGGGTCGCTGATCGGGAGGATCCAGAAGGTGAGGTGGAGGAGCCACCAGCCCGGGTGGCCGTCCTCGTCCGGGCCCCAGCCCTGGAGGACCATGCCGGTGACGCCGATCGCGCCGAGCAGCCAGATCGGAGGGATGAGGCGGCGGATACGGCTACGGATGACCTGCGGGGCCGGGCGCTTCAGCGAGCGGGCCATCAGGTTGCCGGCCAGCGCGAACATCACGCCCATGGACGGGAACACCAGCGGCAGCCAGGCCCAGCCCGTGAGGTGGTAGAGCACCACACGGAAGAGCGCGAGCGCCCGGAGCAGGTCGAAGTAACGGTCCCGGACGGGGCCCGACCGCTTGACCGTCGACGAAGCCGAGTCCGGACCGGCGCCCGAAGCGGAGTCCGATGCCGAGCCCGAAGCGGAGTCCGATGCCGAGCCCGAAGCGGAGTCCGAAGCCGCGCCCGGCTCCGACCCCCAGCCCGGCTCCGAGCCCGAGCCCAGCCCCGAACCCGGTCCCGGCCTCGTCGCCGTCGGACGGCCGTCCGGGTAGCCCGGTGCCGTGGCGGGGCCGGGGAACGTCCCGTCGTACGAGTCCTGCATCGAGGTGTCCTGTCCGGCCCATGTGCCTGTGCCGGTACCGATTCCGGTACCTGTGCCCGTGCCTCTGCCTGTCCCTGCTACTGCTCCTGCGTCCGGCCACGGAGTGCCGGAAGCGCCGGACGTGCCGGAAGTACCTGCCGGCTCCGGCCACGGACTTCCGGGGGGCGTCGCGCTCATCCGACCGGCCTCCGGTCCATCTCCGGCTGCTGTGCGGCGCCGCCGCCCGGGCCCGCGGCGCCGGGAAGGCCGACCGCGCCCGTGCGCCGGAGCTTCTGCCAGCGCAGTCGGCCGCCGGTGAGGGCGGTGATCCAGGACTGGAGCAGTACGACGTACATGAGCTGGCGGTACAGGATCTGTTGGAGCGGGAGGGAGAGGAGGTGGGTCATGCGTTCCTTGTCGAGGCGGAACGCGTAGGCCGCGCAGATCGCCTGGACCGCCAGGACGCCGAACCAGGCGAGGATCGTCTGCTCGGTGGGGCCGAAGACGAGTCCGTAGAGGAGGAACACGTCGATCAGCGGGGCCAGGAGCGGGGCCAGGATCATGAAGAGGGAGACGAGGGGCATGCCCACGCGGCCGAAGCGGCCCGACGGGCCCCGTTCGATGACCGCCCTGCGGTGCTTCCAGATCGCCTGCATCGTGCCGTACGACCAGCGGTAGCGCTGGGACCACAGCTGCTGGACGGACTCCGGGGCCTCGGTCCAGGCACGGGCGTTCTCCGCGTACACGACCCGCCAGCCGTCGCGGTGCATCGCGATGGTGATGTCGGTGTCCTCGGCGAGCGTGTCGTCGCTCATACCGCCGACGCGCTTGAGCGCGGAGCGGCGGAAGGCACCGACCGCGCCCGGGATGGTCGGCATGCAGTTGAGCATGTCGTACATACGGCGGTCGAGGTTGAAGCCCATCACGTACTCGATGTGCTGCCAGGCACCGATCAGCGAGTCGCGGTTGCCGACCTTCGCGTTGCCCGCGACCGCGCCGACGCTCGGGTCGCCGAAGGGCTGGACCAGCTCGCGGACGGTGGCCGGTTCGAAGACGGTGTCGCCGTCCATCATCACGATGAGGTCGTAACGGGCGTTCGCCACACCCCTGTTGAGGGCGGCGGGCTTGCCCGCGTTGAGCTGGCGCACGACGCGTACGTTCGGCAGGCGCAGGTTCTCGACGATGCGGGCGGTGCCGTCGCTCGACCCGTCGTCGATGACGATCACCTCGATGGGGTGATCGCTCGCCACGAGCGAGTGGACCGTCTGCTCGATGCACTTCGCCTCGTTGTAGGCGGGCACCAGGACGGAGACCGGTTCGGTGATCGGCCGGCCCCAACTGAAGCCGCGGCGGCGGACCTTGCGGGCGTGCATGACGGAGAGCAGCAGCATCAGGCCGAAGCGGGCGATGACGAGGGCGCCGATGATGGCGAGGCCGACGACCAGGACGGAGGTCGTGTTCTCGGAGGCCTGGACCGCCACGACCCACGCCCTGCCCTTCCACAGGTCGAGGCCGGTGACCGGGGTGTGCGCGCTGGGCACCTTCAGAGCCGCGGTGAGCGTCTCGAAACGGTAGTCGTCGTCCTGGAGTCCGGAGACGAACCGGTCGAGCGCGGCCACGGTCTGCGAGCGGTCGCCGCCGGAGTCGTGCATCAGCACGATGGCGCCCTTGCCGCCCTTGGGCGTGGCGTTGCTGATGATCTTCTCGACGCCCGGCCTGCGCCAGTCCTCGCTGTCGGTGTTGTTGACGATCGTGATGTAGCCGCGGCTGCCGATGTACTCGGTCACCGGCCACGACTTGTTGTCCATCTCGCCCGCGAACGACGAGTACGGCGGCCGGAAGAGAGAGGTCCGGATGCCGGCCGCGCCCGCCAGCGCGAGCTGGTTCTGGGACAGCTCCCAGTCGACCCGGCTCTTGGACTGGAGCGAGAGGTCGGGGTGGTTGAAGGTGTGCAGGCCGATCTCGTGGCCCTCGTCGACCATGCGCTGGACGAGGTCCGGGTAGCGCGAGGCCATCGTGCCGGTGATGAAGAAGACGGCGTGCGCGTCGTGCCTCTTGAGCACGTCGAGCACCTTGGGCGTCCACTCGGGGTCCGGGCCGTCGTCGAAGGTCAGGACCAGCTTGTGGTCCGGGATGTGCACGCTGTCCTCGCGCCCGTTGCGGGTGTCGATGACCGGGCCGCCGTCCAGGATCTCCTTGGGGACCCGGTCGGAGGCGGCCGGCGACTGGACGCGGTGGTCGGCGAGGATCTCGCTGTGGACGAAGCCGCGCAGCATCAGCATCGCCATCAGGGCGACGAGGATGAGCGAGGGCAGTAGGTAGCGCATGGGCAGGCGTCGACGCCGGACGGCGCCCCGCTCTGCGCCGCGGCGGCTGGTGCGGGGTGCCATCAGAGGGTGTTCTCCGGGGACTGTGCGGTTGGGGCGGCGCTCGGGTCCGGCGCGACGACCGGCCCGGGCGTGAGCGGTTCACCGGCGACGGTGTCGGTGTCGCCCGGCGGATCCGAGGGGTCGCTGCTCTCGGTGACGCTCGGCTCGGGGTCGGGCGAGGACGGAGGCGGGTTCGACGGCGCGGTGTTCGTCGGCTTCGGTGTCGTGGGCTTCGTGTTGGTCGCCGACGGCTTCGGGTCGGTGCTCTTGCCCGTGCCGGTGGGGCTGGCCGACGGGCCCGTCGAGGTGCCGGCGCCCGGTGCGTTGCTCACGGTGCCACCCGCCGACGGCGTCACGCCGGGCGAGGGGACGACCGCGCCGGACGGGTCCGCGGAGTCGGCGGGCAGCGGCGGGATCTCGACCTTTCCGGCCGGCTTGTCGTCCTGCTCCTGGCCCAGTTCGGGGAGCCAGGGCGCGCTGGAGTTGCCCGACAGGAGCGTGGCGAGGATGACCACCGCGTAGACCGCGCAGGCCATGCCGACAGCCATGCCGATCCTGCGGTACCTGCGGCTGCGGCGGCCCGTCTCGTCGACGAAGACCGGGCCGTCCGAGGCCTCCTTGGTGCTGGGGGCACCCTTGGCCTGCTGGACGAGCCAGTCCTCCAGCTGCCGTCCCACACCGTCGAGCTGGACCGTGACCTCGTGCGGGTCGTGGGTGTGCTCGGGGTGCTCGGACTCCTGCCAGGAGTCCTGGGCGGCGTCGGAGTCGGCGTCGTCCCAGACGGACCCGGCGGGCCCGGTGGCCCCGGCGGAACCCGCGGAGCCGACGAACCCTGTGGATCCGGCAGGCTCGTTGGACACGACGGGCTCAGTGGACACGACGGGCCCGACAGGCCCGGCGAAAGAACCGGCGGACCCTGCGGAACCGGCGGACCCTCCGGACCGGCCCGACTGCGGCCGGCTCACACCCGGATCACCGTCTCTCTGTCCCCCGGGCTCGCCGTACTCGCCGTACTCTCCGCGGTCCCCACGCTCAAGGCGGTCACCGCGTTCCCCGCGCTCACCATGTTTCCGGTGTTCGCCGTACTTCCGGTGTTCGCCGTCGCTCCACGGGCCGTCACCGCGCAGGCTGTCACCGCGCCGGTCGTCGCTCAGCACGTCGTTGTTCCGCCCGTCGTCGTTCAGCTCGTCGTCTCTCTGTCGCGGCACCGACGGCGCCGCGGCACGGCGGAACCACACGTCGGTGTCACGCCGGTCGGAATCCCGCCGGTCGGAATCACCTCGGTCGAAGTCCCCACGGTCGGAGGATCTACCGCCGAACTCATCGCCACCGGAGTCGCTGCGAAACGACCGACCGGTCTCCCGAGGGGCCGCCTGACCGGCCTCACCACGGAACGACAGACTGTCCTTACGACGGGCCGACTGATCGGCTCCACCCTCAACCCGATGATCGGAATCGCTCCGATCCGGTTGGGCGCCTTCCGGCCAACTTTCCACGCGCACGCACATCCCCCCACGGGACTGGTTCAAGGGGTGCTTGTACGACCCGGGCACTCGTACTCGTCGTCCGGACCGGACCCCCATCCGGCCCGAGCGCCCCCTTTATCACACTGCTCCCGGCCCATGAATGTAGCGCACGTAAGCAACAGTGAGGGTTCTGTGTCAGGCCCGGCTCATCATGATGAGTGCATCTGTGGCCGGAATCCAACCCTCCGAAGGGCGCTCCAGCCACCCTTCCGCCCCCGCAAGTCGCGCCGCCGCCGTGCGCAACGCCTTCACTCCACGATGCATCAGTCCCTTGCGCCACACCAGCGACACCGGTGACAGCGGTACGGGGTCGACCAGGGGCCGGAGGACGGATTTCGGCATGGCCGGAAAATCCATCACGGCCAGAACCGGGTTTCGTTTCTTGGCCATGATCCTTTGGAACTCCTCGGTGCCGACGGCGAGCGGTGCCGGCGCCGCGACCTCGATCCCCCGTCCCTCGAAAAGCTGACGGGCCAGGTCGGTCCACTCCAGCGTCCGGGGATTCCCGGCTCCCGCGTACACCTGTTCGCCCGCCAGCGCGTCGAGCGGTATTGCATCCAATCCGGCCAACCGGTGGTCCTCCGGCAGCACGACCGCCATGGGCTCGTACCGCACGGGCTGCTGCTCCAGGCGGGCGCGGACCGCCGGGTCCAGGCCGGCGAACCGCCCGAAGGACGCGTCGAGCCGCCCGGCGAGCAGTTCGGCGGCGGCACCGGTGAGGCCGCTCTCGAAGCGGGTCATCAGCTCGCAGTCCGGAGCGAGTTCACGGGCCAGGGCCAGCACACGCCCGGAGACCAGCCCGGGGCTGTTGACGTCCACGAGCAGGGGCCGCTCGGCGTCCGGCCGCCCGAAGGCGGAGAGCAGCTCGTCCTGCGCCGCCAGCGCCCGCCGCGCGTAGGGCAGCAGCCGCTCGCCGTCGAGGGTGAGCGTCACCTGCCGGGTGGTGCGTACGAAGAGGGTGGCGCCCAACTCCCGCTCCAGCGACTTGATCTGCTGGGAGAGCGACGGCTGAGCGACATGGACCAGATCGGCGGCCCGGGTGAAGTGCCGCGTCTCGGCGACGGCCACGAAGTACTGGAGCTGCTGGAACTGCATCCCTCAAGAGTACGCTCACGATAGGGACAGCCTATTGAAACGAGCCGGACCATGTCTTGGACCGATCGGCCCTCCCGGCCCTAGCGTGCGTTGCATGGCTCTGGCAACGCGGACGGACCGAAAACCGTCCATGACGCGCACCATGTGGGACTCGTCCGTCGGCAAGAAGACCGTGATGGCCGCCAGCGGCCTGATCATGCTGGGGTACCTGGTCGTCCACATGCTGGGCAACCTCAAGATCTTCTTCGGGTCGGACGAGTTCAACCACTACGCGCACTGGCTGCGCACCATCGGCGAGCCCTTCCTGCACTACGAGTGGGCGCTGTGGATCATCCGCGTGGTCCTGGTCGCCGCAGTCGTCGCGCACGCCGTCTCGGCGTACCAGCTGAGCCGCCGCGACATCAGGGCACGCCCCACCAAGTACGTACACAAGAAGCCGCGGGCCAGCTACGCCACCCGCACGATGCGCTGGGGCGGGATCATCCTCGGCCTGTTCATCGTCTGGCACATCCTCGACCTGACGACCGGCACCGTGCACCCGGGCGGCTTCCAGCACGGACACCCGTACCAGAACGTGATCGACACCTTCTCCACCTGGTACGGCAACGTCATCTACATCGTCGCGATGCTCGCGCTCGGCCTGCACGTACGGCACGGCTTCTGGAGCGCCGCACAGACTCTCGGCGTGGGCAGCCGCACCCGCGACCGGGCCTTCAAGACCATCGCCAACGTGCTCGCGCTGGTGCTGACGGCGGGCTTCATCGCCGTACCCGTGGGCGTGATGACCGGAGTGGTGAGCTGACATGACCGCTGAATTCGCCGAGTACACGACCGGAGAGCCGGTCGTCGACACCAAGGCCCCCGGGGGACCGGTCGGTGAGCGCTGGGACACCCGCCGCTTCGAGGCCAAGCTGGTCAACCCGGCCAACCGCCGCAAGCACACCGTGATCGTCGTCGGCACGGGTCTCGCGGGCGGCTCCGCCGGCGCCACGCTCGCCGAACAGGGCTACCACGTCGTGCAGTTCTGCTACCAGGACTCCCCGCGACGCGCCCACTCCATCGCCGCGCAGGGTGGCATCAACGCCGCCAAGAACTACCGCAACGACGGCGACTCGATCCACCGGCTGTTCTACGACACCGTCAAGGGCGGCGACTTCAGGGCACGCGAGTCGAACGTCCATCGCCTGGCCCAGATCTCCGTCGAGATCATCGACCAGTGTGTCGCACAGGGCGTGCCCTTCGCCCGCGAGTACGGCGGCCTCCTCGACACCCGTTCCTTCGGCGGCGTCCAGGTGTCCCGCACCTTCTACGCCCGCGGCCAGACGGGCCAGCAGCTCCTGCTCGGCGCCTACCAGGCGCTGTCCCGCCAGATCGCCGCCGGGAACATCGAGATGCATCCGCGTACCGAGATGCTCGACCTGATCGTGGTCGACGGGCGGGCGCGCGGCATCGTCGCCCGCGATCTGATCACCGGGAAGATCGATACGTACTACGCGGATGCCGTCGTCCTCGCCTCCGGCGGCTACGGCAACGTCTTCTACCTCTCCACGAACGCCATGAACTCCAACGCCACCGCGATCTGGCGGGCCCACCGGCGCGGCGCCTACTTCGCCAACCCGTGCTTCACCCAGATCCACCCCACCTGCATCCCGCGCACCGGCGAGCACCAGTCCAAGCTCACGCTGATGAGCGAGTCGCTGCGCAACGACGGCCGGATCTGGGTCCCGAAGGCGAAGGGCGACAACCGCCCCGCGAACGAGATCCCCGAAGCTGAGCGCGACTATTACCTGGAGCGCATCTACCCCTCCTTCGGCAACCTCGTACCCCGCGACATCGCCTCCCGCGCCGCGAAGAACGTCTGCGACGAGGGCAGGGGGGTGGGCCCCGGCGGCCAGGGCGTGTACCTCGACTTCGCCGACGCCATCGGGCGCATGGGCCGGGGGGCGGTCGAGGCCAAGTACGGCAACCTCTTCGACATGTACCAGCGGATCACCGACGAGGATCCGTACGAGGTGCCGATGCGGATCTACCCCGCCGTGCACTACACGATGGGCGGCCTCTGGGTCGACTACGACCTCCAGACCACCGTCCCGGGCCTGTTCGCGATCGGCGAGGCCAACTTCTCGGACCACGGCGCGAACCGGCTCGGCGCCTCCGCGCTGATGCAGGGCCTCGCCGACGGCTACTTCGTCCTCCCGTCGACCATCAACGACTACCTCGCCCGCAACCCGCACCACGAGAAGGTGGATGACGAACACCCCGTCGTCCAGGAGGTGTTGGCCGACACCGAGGACCGGCTGCGGCTGCTCCTCGCCGTCGACGGCGACCGCACCCCCGACTCCTTCCACCGCGAACTCGGCGAACTCATGTGGGAGTTCTGCGGAATGGCGCGTACGGACTCGGGGCTGCGCAAGGCCCTGGAGCGCATCCCGCAGATCCGCGAGGAGTTCTGGCGGCGCATCAAGGTCCCCGGCACCGGCGAGGAGTTCAACCAGTCGCTGGAGAAGGCCAACCGCATCGTCGACTACCTGGAACTCGCCGAGCTGATGTGCCTCGACGCGCTGCACCGCGACGAGTCCTGCGGCGGCCACTTCCGCGAGGAGTCCCAGACCCCGGACGGGGAGGCCGAGCGCCGGGACGAGGAGTTCTCGTACGCGGCGGCCTGGGAGTTCACCGAAACCGGCGAAGCCCCTGTCCTGCACAAGGAAGACCTCGTCTTCGAGTACGTCCACCCCACCCAGCGGAGCTACGCATGAAGCTCACCCTGCGCGTCTGGCGGCAGCGCAACGCCGACGCCGACGGAGCGATGTCCACGTACGAAGTGGACGACATCTCGGCCGACATGTCCTTCCTGGAGATGCTGGACACCCTCAACGAGGAGCTCATCCTCAAGGGCGAGGACCCGGTCGCCTTCGACCACGACTGCCGCGAGGGCATCTGCGGCGCGTGCTCGCTCGTCATCAACGGCGACGCGCACGGGCCGGAACGCACCACCTCCTGCCAGCTGCACATGCGGTCCTTCGAGGACGGCGACACGATCGACATCGAGCCGTGGCGCGCCTCCGCCTTCCCGGTCGTCAAGGACCTCGTCGTCGACCGGTCCGCCTTCGACCGGATCATCCAGGCCGGCGGCTACGTCACCGCGCCGACCGGAGCCGCGCCCGAGGCCCACGCGACGCCCGTGCCGAAGCCGGACGCCGACTTCGCCTTCGAGCACGCCGAGTGCATCGGCTGCGGGGCGTGTGTGGCGGCCTGCCCGAACGGGGCCGCGATGCTCTTCACCTCGGCGAAGATCAACCATCTGAACGTGCTGCCGCAGGGCGCGCCGGAGCGTGAGACCCGGGTGCTGGACATGGTGGCGCAGATGGACGAGGAGGGGTTCGGCGGGTGCACGCTCGCCGGGGAGTGCGCGACGGCGTGTCCGAAGGGAATTCCGCTGGTATCCATCACGGGTATGAACAAGGAGTGGCTGCGAGCCACTCGTAAAGCGGGGAAACGATAGCGCCCTGAGGGGAATGGGGTTTTCGGGCCACGGGTTCGTTGTGGCTGGTCGCGCCCCGCGGCGGAGCCGCGAATCGACACAGCCCCACGCCCCTTAGGGGGCACGGTTCGCCGCGGCCTTACGAGGGCTTTAGTGGGCGTTCGCCTAAGGTGCGGGCGAGCGGGCCGGAGTGTATTCAACCTCGGCCCCACCAGGCACCCCTGGCATTCAACAAGCTCACACCCGGTCTCTCTCCGGGGGTTACTCGCCGGTCAGCCGGCGTCGGAAGAACAGGAGCGCACGGACCGTTCGTTTCGGTCCGCCGCGCCGCTCCGCCGAACCGGCCCGTGACCAGGAGAGTGCCATGACCGGCGTTTCCACGCTCGACAGCCCCCCACTGTCGACGGCCCCCACCCGCTACACCGTCACCCTCGCCCGCGACGAGGCAGACGTCCGCGCCGCCCAGCGGCTGCGTCACGACGTCTTCGCCGGGGAGATGGGCGCCCTGCTCTCCTCCTCGCAGCCGGGCCTCGACGTCGACGCCTTCGACGCGTACTGCGACCACCTGCTCGTACGCGACACCACGACCGGGCAGGTGGTCGGCACCTACCGGCTGCTGCCGCCCGACCGCGCGGCGATCGCCGGACGGCTCTACTCGGAGGGCGAGTTCGACCTCGGACCGCTGGCCGGGATCCGCTCCGGGCTCGTCGAGGTCGGCCGCTCCTGCGTCCACCCCGACCACCGCGACGGCGCGGTCATCGGTCTCATATGGGCCGGGATCGCCCGCTACATGGTCGACGGCGGCCACGAGTGGCTGGCGGGCTGCTGCTCCATTCCGCTCGCCGACGGCGGGGCGCTGGCCGCGGGCACCTGGGACCGGGTGCGGGACAAGCACCTGGCGCCCGAGGAGTACCGCGTACGGCCCCTGCTGCCGTGGAGCGCCGAGGGCGTCACCCGCCCCGCCCGCACCGAGCTGCCCCCGCTGCTGCGCGGCTACCTCCGCCTCGGCGCCTGGGTCTGCGCGGAACCGGCCCACGACCCCGACTTCGGCGTCGCCGACCTGTACGTGCTGCTGTCGATGCGCCGGGTCAACCCGCGCTACCTGCGGCACTTCCTGTCGCTCGTGCCGGCGTGATCACCATGTCCCGCACGGGTGCGATGAGTGCGATGGGTGCCACGGGCGTGTCTCGCGTGGCTGTGAAACTCCGCCCGCGCCGGGGCGGCAGCACGACGCTCGCGAGCCCGGGCGTGAGCAACCCGGTGTTTCCGGGCCCGGGCCTCGGGAAGGTGCCGCGCCCACGGCGCGGCGGCGTGCGCGTCGGGGCAGGGGAACGTCCGGGCGGGGCCGGAGAACGTCCGGTCGCGGCGCCCGCCCCGGTGAGCGCGTGGCTGCCCAGCGCCCCGTGCTCCCGGGTCTGTGTGGAGTCCGTGGGGTCGCCGGCCGCCGTGCCCCGCGCCCTGCTGCGGCTGGCCGCACTCCTGGCCGTGCTCCTCTTCGGGATCGTGCTGATCCCGGTCGTGGGGCGGCTCGCCGCCGTGTGGCGCGACCGGCTCACCCGGACGTGGTGCCGGACGATCGTGCGCGCCACGGGCGTGCGGCTGCGGATCACCGGGGCGGCCCCGCCCGGCGGCGGACTGCTCCTGGTGGCCAACCACATCTCCTGGCTGGACATCCCCCTGCTCGCCGCCGTCCGCCCCGCCCGGATGCTCGCCAAGGCGGAGATCAGGCAGTGGCCCGTGGCCGGCGTGCTCACCGCGAGCAGCGGCGCGCTGTTCATCGAGCGCGACCGCCTGCGCGTACTGCCGAGGACCGTCGAACGGATCGCGGACTCCCTGCGCGGCGGATCGGCCGTCGTGGTCTTCCCGGAAGGGAGCACCTGGTGCGGTCGCGCCCAGGGCCGCTTCCGCAGAGCCGCCTTCCAGGCCGCCCTGGACGCCGCCGTGCCCGTCCAGCCGGTGCACCTCCACTACCGGTTCGACGGGGGAGCGGCGACCACCGCGCCCGCGTTCGTCGGGAGCGACTCGCTGCTCACCTCGGTCTGGCGGGTCGTGTCGGCCCGCGCCCTCGTGGCCGAGGTGCGCGTGGAGCCGGTGCTCCCGGCGGGCAGCGCACCCGACCGTCGAACACTCGCCCTCGCCGCAGAGACGGCCACCACCGGGGCGGCCCACGCCGGGACGGCCGTCGTCGAGACCGCCGACGCCCACCGAAGGAGCGCCGACGCCCAGCGAAGGACCGTCGAAGCCCACCGGCGGAGCACGAACTCGGAGGCGTATGCACACCTCTGACACACCGTCACCACGGCGGGGTACCGTCCCCGCATGTATCCCGGAGCGTACGACCCCGCCAGGCCGGCCGTCGTCACCGCGGACGGCGGCCGAACCCTCACCTACGGCCAACTCGAAGAGCGTTCCCTGCGCCTCGCGGACCACCTGCGGACCGCCGGACTGCGCCCGGGCGACCATCTGGCGCTCCTCTCCGACAACGACCCACGCGTCCTGGAGGTCTACTGGGCGGCCGTCCGCTCCGGCCTCTACCTCACCGTCGTCAACCACCACCTGACCGCCGACGAGGCCGCGTACATCGTCCGCGACTGCGGTGCGAGGACACTCGTCGTCTCCGGACCGCTCACCGAACTCGGTGAGCGAATACGGCAGTTGGTGCCCGGTCCGGCCTCGTACCTGGGCTTCGACGACGGCTCGTACGAGCGGGCGCTGGCCGCCGCATCCCCCGAACCCCCGGCCCACCAGCCCCGTGGCGCCGACATGCTCTACTCCTCCGGCACCACCGGCCGCCCCAAGGGCATCGCACCGACGCTCCCCGAGGGTGACGTCCGCGAGGTGATGACCATGTACCAGCTGCTCTTCCAGCCCATGTACGGCTTCGGCGAGGACACCGTCTACCTCTGCCCGGCCCCGCTCTACCACGCCGCGCCCCTCCGCTTCAGCCACGTCGTCACGGCGACCGGCGGCACGATCGTCCTCATGAACTCCTTCGATCCACAAGGGGCGTTGGAGGCGATCGAACGCCACCGGGTGACGCACAGCCAGTGGGTGCCCACCATGTTCGTACGGATGCTGAAGCTGCCGCGCGAGATGCGGGAGGCGTACGACGTGTCGTCGCTGAAGGTCGCCATCCATGCCGCCGCACCCTGCCCCGTCGAGGTCAAATGGCGGATGATGGCCTGGTGGGGTTCCGTCCTGTACGAGTACTACGCGGCGACGGAGGCCAACGGGATCACGTTCATCGGCCCCGAGGAGTGGCTGCGCAAACCGGGTTCCGTGGGCCGAGGCGGCCTCCTCGGCGAGCTACGGATCTGCGGCGAGGACGGCAAGGTGCTGCCGGTCGGAGAGACCGGAACCGTGTACTTCGAGCGCGAGGAACTCCCGTTCAGGTACCACAACGACGACGCGCGCACCCGTGAGGCGCAGCACCCCGAGCATCCCAACTGGACGACCACCGGGGACATCGGGCACGTCGACGAGGACGGCTACCTCTTCCTCACCGACCGCAGGGCCTTCACGATCATCTCCGGCGGCGTGAACATCTACCCCCAGGAGATCGAGGACTGTCTGGTCCTGCACCCCAAGGTCACCGATGTCGCGGTCGTCGGCGTCCCGGACGCGGAGATGGGCGAGGCGGTCAAGGCGGTCGTCCAGCCCGCCCCCGGCGCGACCCCCGGTCCCGAACTCGAACGTGAGCTCCTCGACTTCGTCCGCGACCGCATCGCCCACTACAAGTCGCCCCGCAGCGTGGACTTCACGGACGCGCTGCCGCGCACACCCACGGGGAAACTGGCCAAGTCCAGCCTCAGGAAGGCCTATTGGGACTGAGAGCCACCGGTGCCCAGCGCACGGGCGAGGTAGGGAGCCGTGGCGCTCGACTCCGCCCGTGCGACCTCAGCCGGAGGCCCCGCCGCCACGATCCGGCCTCCCGCGTCACCGCCGCCCGGCCCCAGGTCGACCACCCAGTCCGCGCCCGCCACCACCGCCATGTCGTGCTCCACGACCACGACGCTGTGCCCGCCGTCCACGAGACCGTGCAACTGCCGCATCAGGACCTCGACATCGGCCGGGTGCAGACCGGTCGTCGGCTCGTCGAGCAGATAGAGCGTGTGACCCCTGCGTACGCGCTGGAGTTCGCTCGCCAGCTTGATGCGCTGCGCCTCGCCGCCGGACAGCTCGGTCGCCGGCTGGCCGAGCCGCAGATAGCCGAGCCCGACATCGAGGAGGGTGGCGAGGCTGCGCGCGACGGCCGGAGTGTCCGCGAAGAACTCCGCCGCGGCCTCGACCGTCAGGTCCAGCACCTGCGCGATGTTCCGTTCCCTGTACGTCACTTCGAGTGTCTCGGGGTTGTAGCGCGCCCCGCCGCAGTCCGGGCACGGGGCATAGGTGCTCGGCAGGAAGAGCAGCTCGACGCTGACGAATCCCTCGCCCTGGCACGTCTCGCAGCGCCCGCCCGCCACGTTGAACGAGAACCGCCCCACCCCGTAACCGCGTCGGCGCGCCTCCTCCGTGGCCGCGAAGACCTTCCGCACGACATCGAAGAGCCCCGTGTACGTCGCCAGATTCGAGCGGGGCGTACGGCCGATCGGCTTCTGGTCGACACTGACCAGCCGCCCTACACCCGGAAGGTCCTCCGTGATCTCGCCGATGAGCGTGGACTTGCCCGAGCCGGAGACGCCGGTGACCGCCGTGAGCACGCCGAGCGGGAACTCGGCGGTGACTCCGCGCAGGTTGTGCCGTGTCACCGGGCCGACCTTCAACTGGCCGCGCGGGGAGCGGACTTCACGCACCGGAGCGGGGGAGCGGTCGAAGAGGAACCGGGCCGTCGCCGACTCCGTGACACTCTCCAGCTCCGCCACCGGGCCGCTGTGCAGCACCTCTCCGCCGTGCTCGCCCGCCTTCGGCCCCACGTCGACGAGCCAGTCGGCGCCGCGCATGACATCGAGATGGTGCTCCACGACGAACACCGAGTTGCCGGACGTCTTCAGCCGGTCGAGGACCGTGAGCAGCGCCTCCGTGTCCGCCGGGTGCAGGCCGGCCGACGGCTCGTCGAGCACGTACACGACCCCGAAGAGTCCGGAACGCAACTGCGTGGCCAGGCGCAGCCGTTGGAGCTCGCCGGCCGACAGCGTGGGGGTGGCGCGGTCGAGGCTGAGATAGCCGAGGCCCAGCTCGGTGACGGGGTCGATACGCGCGAGCAGATCCTCGGTGAGGACGCGGGCGGTCTCCGAATCACCATGTCCGGTAAGGGAGTCGGCCAGTTCGACGAGCGGCAGCGCGGCCAGCTCCGCGATGGTCCGGCCCGCGAACGTCACCGCGAGCGCCTCGGCCCGCAGTCGGCTGCCACCGCACACCGGACAGGGCGCGGCCTCCAGAAACCGCTCGGCCTTCGCCCGCAACGTCTGGCTCTTGGAGTCCGAGAAGGTCTTCATGACATAGCGCCGAGCGCTCATGTACGTGCCCTGGTACGGGCGTTGGATCCGCTCGGCGTCCCGCACCGGATGCACGGTCACGACCGGCTGCTCGTCCGTGAACAGGATCCACTCGCGCTCCTCGGCGGGCAGCTCGCGCCACGGCCGGTCCACGTCGTAGCCCAGCGCGTCGAGGACGTCGCGCAGGTTCTTGCCCTGCCAGGCGCCGGGCCACGCGGCGATCGCGCCCTCGCGGATCGACAGCGACGGGTCGGGCACCAGCGACTCCTCGGTCGTACGGTGCACCCGGCCGAGCCCATGACACTCCGGGCAGGCCCCGGCGGCCGTGTTCGACGAGAAGGCGTCCGAGTCGAGCCGCTCGGCCCCCGCCGGATAGTCGCCCGCGCGCGAGAACAGCATCCGAAGCGAGTTGGAGAGATTGGTGACCGTACCCACCGACGAGCGCGAGGTCGGCGTCGACCGCCGCTGCTGCAACGACACCGCGGGCGGCAGCCCGCTGATGTCCCCGACCTTCGGCGCCCCCACCTGATGGATCAGCCGCCGCGCGTACGGGGCCACCGACTCGAAGTACCGCCGCTGCGCCTCCGCGTAGATCGTCCCGAAGGCGAGCGACGACTTCCCGGACCCGGACACCCCCGTGAACACCGCCAGCACATCCCGCGGAACATCGACATCGACCCCCTTGAGATTGTGCTCACGGGCACCACGCACACGGACGTACGGGTCGTGGGGGCTGTGCATGGGGTGACTCCTGAGGTACGACGGGCGAGGCGGAACCGATGCCCCCAGTGGAGCACTCACGAGGGGGTCAGCCCCGCAACCCGGGCCAACCGCCGATACGAGTCCACCAGCGCCTCCCGGTCGTACGTGCTGGTCGTGACCAGCACCTCGTCCGCCGAGGTCTCCTTGATCACCGTCTCCAGCTCGTGGGCGACCTGCTCCTCGGTCCCGACGACATGGCCGGAGAGCCCGGATTCGTAGAACCCGCGCTCCCGCTCCGTCATCGTCAGCGATTCGACGCGGTCGGCAGGCGGCAGCGGCGGAAACGTGCCGTGCGTGCGCGAGTACGCCATCGACCAGGCCTCCGGGACGAGCAGGCGCCGAGCCCCCTCCGGGGTCTCCGCGACGGCGACCGTGCCGGAGATGACCACGTACGGCTCCGGCGCCCAGGTGGAGGGCCGGAACGTCTCGCGGTAGTGGTCGATGCCGCGGCGCATCTTGTCGCGGTTCCTGAGGTCGCCGATCACCATGGGGAGGCCGGCCCGGGCGGCGATCGTGGCGCCCTCACCCATGGCCAGCACGAACGGCGGCACGGCCAGGCCCTCGGCGGGACGGGCGTGCACACCGGTCGGGGACGTCCCGCGGAACCAGCCGAGCAGTTCGTCGAGCTGGGCCGCGAAGTCGTCGGCCATGTCCTTGTCCCGGCCCAGCGCCCTCCGTACGCCGTCGGTGAACCCGACGGAACGGCCGAGACCCATGTCGATGCGCCCGGGGAACAGGGACTCCAGGACGCCGAACTGCTCGGCCACCACCAGGGGTTGGTGGTTGGGCAGCATCACCCCGCCCGTGCCCACCCGGATCGAGCCGGTCGCGGCGGCGACCGCGGCGGCAAGGACGGTCGGCGCGGAACCGGCCACCCCCGGCACGCCATGGTGCTCCGAGACCCAGATCCGGTGGTAGCCGAGCCCCTCCAGCTCCCGCGCCAGCCCGACGGTGTCGCGCAGCGCCTCAGGGGCGTCGTGGCCCTCCCGGGTGCGCGAGCGGTCGAGCACGGAAAACCGTGTCGCTCCGAGACGAGAGCCCAGGTCCGGGTCCCGTCGGGCTTCGTGATCCTGCTCGTTCACCATGGTCTCTCCGCTGGAAGAACTGGGCTCTGTTCTCTCAACAGTCGCTCCGCTGTTTTCTTCCGCGGCCCCTGACACGGGCGGTCAGGATGATGGGAAAAAGACGGTCCCGATGATGGGCTATTGATGGATCCCACCCCTTCAACATTCCGCCGGAACGCACCTAACGTTGCGCCCACGTAAACGGCCTGGCCGTCGGTCGCTCGCCACATTCCCGCCCACTCGCGGGGTCTCGCGAGAGCCGCGGTCCAGAGCTGACGGCTGTCTGAAGGGAGAACGCGATGGCACCGACGGAGCTGCTCATCGGAAGCCGGTGGCAAGCGTCGACAGGGCCGGGACTGACGCGGGAAGTCATGTCCCCCTTCGACGGTTCGCCCGTCGGCACCGTGGCACTCGCCGGCCCCGAGGACGTCGACGTGGCCCTGGCCGCGGCGGTACGGGGTGCCGCGATATGGCGGCGCACACCCGCCCACGAGCGGATGACCATCCTGCTACGAGCCGCCGAACTGGCCGACGAACGGGCCGGCAGGATCGCGCGGACCATCAGCGCGGAGTCGGGCAAGACCATCACCGAGGCCACCGGCGAGGCATCACGCTCCGGCGACCTCATCCGCCTCGCCGCTTTCGAGGGGACCCAGCTCTACGGCGAGACGCTGCCCCTGGACGCGAACCGTGGCACCGGCTTCGACAAGGTCGGCTTCACCCTGCGCCAGCCCTGCGGTGTCGTGGTGGCCATCACGCCGTTCAACTACCCCGCCCTGCTCGTCCTGCACAAACTGGCACCGGCTCTCGCGGCGGGCAACGCCGTCGTCCTGAAGCCGGCCACCTCGACCCCGCTGACCGCGCTGGAACTAGCCTCGTGCTTCGTCGACGCCGGGATTCCCGAGGGCGTGCTCTCGGTGCTCGTCGGATCCGGCGGCGTGCTGGGGGACCTGCTCGTCACGGACCCCCGCGTCCGGAAGATCTCCTTCACGGGTTCCACCGCCACCGGCGAGCACATCGCGCGGGTCGCCGGGGTGAAGAAGCTCTCCCTCGAACTGGGCGCCTCCTGCCCGGTCGTGGTCCTGCCGGACGCCGACCTCGAACTCGCCGCGAGCGCGGTCGCGTTGGGCGGTTATGTGAACGCCGGGCAGGTGTGCATCTCCGTCCAGCGGGTCATCACCCACCCCTCGGTCACCTCCGACTTCCTCGACGCTCTCGTCCCCAAGGTCAAGGCCATCCGGACCGGCGACCCGTCGTCCTCCGAGACGACGATGGGCACGCTGATCACGACCGCCGAGGCGGAGCGCGTGGAGCGGGCCATCGCCCAGGCCGCCACCGACGGAGCCCAGATTTTGACCGGCGGCGAGCGCGACGGGGCCGTCGTGAACCCCGCCGTCGTGACCGACGTAGACCCCGACTCCCCGTTCAGCCAGCAGGAGTTGTTCGGACCCGCCGTCGCCGTCAGCTCGGCCGCGGACTGGGAGTCCGCGATCGCCCAGGCCAACGGCACGGCGTACGGCCTGGGGGCGGGCGTGTTCACCTCCGACGTGGCCGGCGCGATCCGGGCCGTACGGGAGATCGACGCGGGCTCGGTGCACATCAACTGGACACCGCTGTGGCGCGCCGACCTGATGCCGTACGGCGGCCTGAAGGGCAGCGGCTACGGCAAGGAAGGCCCGCGCGCGGCCGTCGGCGAGATGACCGAGGTGAAGACCATCGTGCTGCACGGCCGTCCCTGGTGAGTGCGTGCGCGGCCCTCCAAATCCCTTCCCTTTCCGGACTTTCTGAACATCCACGCCGCCCGAGAGCCGTGGGCATCTCCCCAACAGGAGCCCGACCATGACTGACCCGACGACCCGGCGCACCGTGCGCCTCACGGTGGCCCAGGCACTCGTCACCTATCTCTCCCGCCAGTACTCGGTGGCCGACGGCGAGCGACGCCGTCTGATACCCGCCGCCCTGGGCATCTTCGGCCACGGCAACGTGGCCGGCCTCGGCCAGGCGCTGGACCAGCTCAGCGACGAACTCCCCTTCGTCCAGGGCCGGAACGAGCAGGCGCTCGTCCACATCGCGACGGCCTACGCCAAGGCGTCCACCCGGCATGCCACCCTGGCGGTCACCGCCTCCATCGGCCCGGGCGCCCTCAACATGATCACCGGCGCCGGCCTCGCGACCGTCAACCGGCTGCCCGTCCTGCTGCTGCCCGGCGACACCTACGCGACCCGCCACCAGGGGCCCGTACTCCAGCAGTTGCAGCACCCCGTCGAGGCCGACACCTCCGTCAACGACGCCTTCCGGCCCGTCTCCCGGTTCTTCGACCGCATCACCCGGCCCGAGCAGCTGCTCACCGCGCTGCCTGCGGCGATGCGCGCCCTCACCGACGTGGACACCGGCGCGGTCGTCGTCTCCCTCCCGCAGGACATCCAGTCCCACGCGTACGACTACCCGGCGGAGTTCTTCGCCGAGCGCGACTGGCCGATCCGGCGGCCCGCGGCGGACGCCGACGAGGTCGCCGCGGTGGCGCGGCTGCTCGCCGAGGCGGAGAAGCCGCTGATCATCGCCGGTGGCGGCGTCGTGTACTCCGGTGCCACCGAGGAGCTGGAGGCGCTGGCCGACGCGGCGGGGATTCCCGTGGCGGAGACGTTCGCGGGCAAGGGTGCGGTCCAGCGCCGGGCCTGGTGGCAGCTGGGCGGCATCGGCCTGGAGGGCACCCCGGCCGTCAACACCCTGGCCCGGGAAGCCGACTTCGTGCTGACCGTGGGCTCGCGCCTGACGGACTTCTCCACGGCCTCGCAGTCGATCTTCCAGAACCCGGACGTACGGTTCGCCGCCGTCAACGTCAACGTGCACGACGTGAGCCGCCTGGGCGCCACCGGGATCGTGGCCGATGCCAAGCGGGCCCTCGCCGCACTGACGGAGGCGGTCCGGGAAAGCGGCACCACCACCTCCCCGGCCTGGCAGGACAAGGCGCGTGCCCTGCACGAGACATGGTGGGCCCAGCGCGCCGCGGCCCTCGACCCGGACACGCCCTTCGACCTCTCGGCCGAGCCGGACGACTCGGACGTCGTAGGCGACACCGACGCGGTGCTCACCCAGGGCCAGCTGATCGGTCTGCTCCAGGAGCACGCACAGGACGGCGACACCATCATCGCCGCCGCCGGTGGCCCGCCCGGCGACCTGCAGAAGGTGTGGGACGCCACCGAAGGCCGCCGCGCCCACCTGGAGTTCGGCTTCTCCTGCATGGGCTACGAGCTGCCCGCGGCGATCGGCGTACGGTTCGCGATCCCCGACCCGGCACGCCGGGTGCTCTCCCTGCTGGGCGACGGCACGTTCCTGATGGCGCCGACCGAACTGGTCACCGCGGCCCAGGAGAAGCTCCCGCTCACCATCGTGATCCCGGAGAACCACGGGTACCAGGTCATCCACCGGCTCCAAATGGCCCGCAGCGGAAGGGAGTTCGGCAACGAGTTCCGCTACCGCGAGGGCGGTCTGCAGCTGGCGGAGGCCGACGGTGACACCAAGCCGGCCCGCCTGGAGGGCGACTACCTCAAGGTCGACCTCGTCACGACCGCCACGGGACTCGGCGCCCGCGCGATCCGCGCCACCACCGCCGCCGAGGTGCGCGCCGCACTGGCCGAGACCCGCGACCACCCGGGCCCCGTCGTCCTCGTCGTACCCGTCGTCCCGCACGCGGACCTGCCCGGCTCGGGCGTGTGGTGGGACGTGGCGCCCGCCGAGGTGTCCGAGCAGGAGGCGGTCGCCCAGCTGCGCCGCGAGTACGAAGAGGGCCTGACGTTCCAGAGGTGGTACGGATGAACCGCTCACCGCTGGACCACGGCCGGCTGCGCGCCCGACTCGCCGCGGGAGAGCTCACCCTGGGCACCTTCGTCGGGATGGCCTCCCCGGTCGCGGCCGAGGTGTGCGCCGCAGCGGGCGCCGACTGGCTGCTCCTCGACCTCGAACACGGCGCCGGGGGAGAGGAACAGGCCCGCACGACCCTCCCGGTGGCTGCTTCCTACGGAGTTCCGACCGTCGTACGCGTCGAGTCAGCGGCCCGCATCCGCATCGGCCGCGTACTCGATCTGGGCGTCGCCGGGGTCATGCTGCCGCGCCTCGACACGGCGGCCGAAGTCAGGGAAGCGCTAAGGCACTTGCGGTACCCGCCCGCGGGGGACCGGGGCGTGGCCACGTACAACCGGGCCTGTCGCTTCGGGCTCGACTCCGCCGCCCTGGACCGGGAGGGCGAGATCCTCGGAGTGGTCCAGATCGAGTCGGCGAGCGCCCTGGCGGAGGTCGAGACGATCGCGGCCCTGGACGGCGTCGACGTGCTGTTCGTCGGCCCCCGCGACCTCAGCCACGACCTGGGCGTGCCGGGCGACTTCACGGCGCCGGTCTACCGCGAGGCCCTGGAACGCGTACGCAAGGCCGCCGCCGCACACGGCAAGGCGTGCGGACTGCTCGTACCCGACGGCGCGGCTGCCGCCGCCAAACGCGCCGACGGCTGGACGTTCATCGCCATCGGATCCGACTCGACCCTGCTCGCAGCCGCTCTGTCCGCCGCGCTCGGCGAAGCCCGGCCGCAGCCCCGGGACCACCAGGAGACACAGTCATGACCACAGCCCCCTCGGGAGCCGCGCGCGAGATCGGCGTCGGACTGATCAGCGTCGGCTGGATGGGCAAACTCCACAGCCGCGCCTACCAGGCACTGCCCTCCGTCTACCCCGAGCTGGGACTCAAGCCCCGGCTCGTCCACGCGGCGGACACGGCCGAGGACCGCGCGGCCTACGCCCGTGACGTGCTCGGCTACGAGAAGGCCGGCACCGACTACCGCGCCGTACTGGACGACCCGGACGTCGAGGTCGTGTCGATCTGCGCGCCGAACGTCCTCCACCACGAGATAGGCATCGCCGCCGCCAAGGCGGGCAAGCCGTTCTGGATCGAGAAGCCCGTCGGACGCGGAGCGGAGGAGACCGCCGAGGTCGCCGCAGCGGCCCGCGCGGCCGGAGTCGTCACCTCCATCGGCTACAACTACCGGCACGCCCCCGCCGTGGAGCGGGCCCGCGAGTTGATCGCCGAGGGTCGCCTGGGCCGTATCACCAACGTGCGGGCCACCTTCTTTTCCGGCTACGCCTCCGAACCCAAGGGCGCCCTGTCCTGGCGCTTCAAGCGGGACCTGGCCGGACACGGCGCGCTGGGCGACCTGATGAGCCACGTCGTGGACCTGGTCAGCTATGTCGTCGCCCCGATCAGCGAGGTCTCCGCGCTCACCAGCACCGTCTACACCGAGCGCCCGATCCTCCCGATGGGCTCGGGCACGCACTTCGCCGTCATCGAGGACGGCGAGATGGCACAGGTCGAGAACGACGACTACGCCGCCGCCCTCGTCCGCTTCCACGGTGACGCCGTCGGCACACTGGAGGCCTCCCGCACCATCGTCGGCCCGCAGTGCGGCATCGGCTTCGAGATCTACGGCACCGACGGCTCGCTCACCTGGAACTTCGAGCGCATGAACGAGCTGCGCGTCGCCCTGGACCGCAGCGGCCCGAACCAGGGCTACACCACCGTGCTCGGCAACGGCCACATGGGCGACTACGCCAGGTTCCAGCCCGGCCCCGGCAACAGCATGGGCTACGACGACCTGAAGGTCGTCGAGGCGAAGAAGTTCCTCGCCGCCGTCGCCGGAATCGAGCACCACAACTCCACGATCGACGACGCGCACGCCGTCGCCGAGGTGATCTCCGCTGCCGCCGCCTCCGCCGGGAGCGGCACCTGGGAGCCGGTGCCGGACGTCGCCGGGGCGACCTTCGGCCACCAGGTACGGAGCTGATCGCGTGGACGGGCATGTCGTAGTGGCCCTCGGCCCGGTCGACCCGGACGCCGTCGGGGGCATCCTCGGCGACCGGGTCACCTTCGTCACCCACCCCACACCCGAAGACCTCGCGGTCGCGGAAGGCGCCATCGTCCGCGCCGACCGGATCGTCGACGAGGACTTCCTCGTACGAGCCCCGCGGCTGCGCGTCATCGCCCGCACCGGAGTCGGTGTGGACCTCGTCGACGTGGCCGCGGCGACCGTCCGGGGCATCCCCGTGGTCATCACCCCGCACAGCGGCACGCGGGCCGTGGCCGAGGGTGTCCTCGCCATGACCCTGCACCTCACCAAACGGCTGCGCCCGCTCACCGACCTGGTGCGCGAGTGCCGCTGGGCCGAGCGGAACGCCCTGCCCGTCGGCGACCTCGACGGCGCCACCATGGGCATCGTCGGCTACGGCCGCATCGGCTGCCGGGTCGGTGAACTCGCCTCGGCCTTCGGGATGCGGATCGTGGCGTACGACCCGTACAGCCCGCCTCCGCCCGACGTGGCCTGCGCCGATCTCGGTGAACTGGCCGAGATGAGCGACGTACTGACACTGCACGTCCCGCTCACCGAGAGCACGCACCACCTGGTGGGCGAGGAACTGCTGTCCCGGGTGAAGCCCGGGACGGTCCTCGTCAACTGCGGAAGGGGCGGTCTGCTCGACCCGGACGCCACCCTGATCGCGCTGGAACTCGGCAGGCTGTCCGGTGTGGGACTGGACGTCTTCGATCCCGAACCGGCCGTACACCACCCGCTGTTCGACCACCCCGATGTCGTGCTCACCCCGCATCTGATGGGCATGACGAACAGGGCCATGGCCCTGACCTTCATCGACGCCGCCCGCGGTGTCGCGGACGTGCTCGCAGGCCGTCCGCCGGCGGCGGTCGCCAACCCCGACTGGAACCACCGAAAGGCCACGGCATGAACACTCGAGCGGACCGGATCGCCGGAGCACCCATCTCGTGGGGCGTGTGCGAAGTACCCGGCTGGGGCTACCAGTTGACGCCCGAGCGCGTCCTGAAGGAGATGCGCGAGGTCGGTCTCGCCGCCACCGAGATCGGGCCCGAGGGTTTCCTGCCCGGCGAGCCCCAGGCCATGGCGCAGGTCCTCGACCACCACGACCTCCAGGCCGTCGGCGGCTTCACCCCGCTCCTGCTGCACGTGCCCGGGCACGATCCGCTGCCCGAGGTCGAGACGCTGCTGGAGAGCTACGCCGCGTCCAAGGCCGACGTCCTGGTCCTGTCGGCCATCACGGGGCAGGACGGCTACGACTCCCGGCCCGAACTCGACGCCGACGGCTGGAAGTTGCTCCTTTCCAACCTGGACCGGCTGTCCGGGCTGGCCGCGGAACGCGGTGTGCGGGCCGTGCTGCACCCGCACGTCGGCACGATGATCGAGAACGGCGACGAGGTCCAGCGCGTGCTGGAGCACTCCGCGATCTCCCTCTGCCTGGACACCGGCCATCTGCTCATCGGCGGCACCGACCCCGCCGAGCTCACCCGGCAGGCACCCGAGCGGATCGCCCACACCCACATGAAGGACGTGAACGCCGCCCTCGCCGCCAAGGTCCAGTCGGGCCGTCTCACCTACACGGAGGCCGTCCGGGAGGGCATGTACCGGCCGCTCGGCGCCGGTGACGTGGACGTCCGGGCCATCGTGACCCACCTCGGGGCCCGCGGCTACGACGGCTGGTACGTCCTGGAGCAGGACACCATCCTCACCGAGGAGCCCGTGGGACGAGGGCCCCTGGACGACGTATGGGCGAGCGCGGAACACCTGCGCTCGGTGCTGGGCGACGCACATCAGTGATGTGTTTTTGATGGGTTTCCGGGATTTGACTTTTCGGATTCGAATCAGCCGAGTCAGTTGAATCAAACGGGAGTCGGGCGGATGCCATGCGGCTCGGATTTATCTCCCGTTCGCCGTATTGACGCGGACGAGAATCATCGGAATGGCCTCGTAGAGGAATGGTCCTGATGGAGGTCCGGACGGGTTCTCTGAAACAGTTAAGAAGAGGAAACAGGTATGACCACTGAAGACCTTCTGGCCACCTGCTGGACCACCGCGGGCGATACCGCACCCGGGCGGCCCGACCGGCGCAGCCCACTGACGCTGCGGGAACGGGTGGAAGCGGCCGGCTCCGCCGGGTACAAGGGCTTCGGCCTGTTGAACGCGGACCTGGTCGAGGCCGAGCGTGCGTACGGACTGCCCGGCATCCGGTCCCTCTTCGAGGACAACGGGCTCGTCCACATCGAACTGGAGCTGCTGACCGACTGGTGGGCCGACGGAGCCCCGCGTGCCGCGTCGGACGCCGTCCGCCTGGAACTCCTGCGGGCCGCCGAGGCACTCGGCGCGCGCCACCTCAAGATCGGACCGGACGTCGAGGACCGACCGTGGGAACTCGACCTCTGGGCCGAGGAGTTCGCCACCCTGGCGGCTCAGGCCGACGGTGTGGGCGCGCGGCTAGGGATCGAGTTCCTGCCCTGGAGCAACCTCAAGACCGTGCACGACGGACTCCGGCTCGTCGAGGCCGCCGGCCACCCGGCCGGCGGCCTGATCATCGACGTCTGGCACACCGAACGCGCCCACACGCCACCGGCCGATCTGGCGTCCGTACCTGCCACGCGCATCGTGGGCGTGGAGCTCAACGACGCGGACAGCGAGGTGATCGGCACCCTCTTCGAGGACACCGTCCGGCGCCGACGTCCCTGTGGCGAGGGCTCCTTCGACCTGACGGGGATCATCTCCGCGCTCCGCACGGCCGGCTGGGCCGGTCCATGGGGGGTGGAGATCCTCTCCGACGCGCATCGCGCGCTTCCGGTGGGCGAGGCCGCCGAAGTGGCGTACCGCACCGCCGCGGCGGTACTGAAG
>NZ_LIQZ01000410.1 GCF_001418655.1 Streptomyces phaeochromogenes
GCGTGACCTGGTCCGCAGCGTGGAGCCGGCGATACCGAAGGGTTCGACGCTGCGGACCAGGTCACGCACCGGAAGCTCCGGCGGATGCACGCCGAGCAGCAGGCTCAGGACGACCGACCGCGCGGACAGTGGGCGCAGTTCGACGTCGTCCGGCGACTGGGTGGCGTTCATCCGCATGGACCGCATGGGTCGCATTGTGCCCGGTCAGGTGAGGCGGGACGCGGGCGCGGCCCCGCCAGGCATGCGTTCGGTGCCACCCGCGTGGGCAGGAGCACGCCCCAGAAGCAGCGTGTTACATCCTTGATGCGACCGCAGCGGCAGTGCAACACTGACCGCATGGTCCCGATACTCGCGCCCGAGCAGTCCGCCACGCACGACGTCACCAACCAGGCCCCGCCCCTGACTCCGTACGACGCCTCCGACGACGCGGCCCTGCTGGAGGGGCTGCGCCGCGAGGGCGCCGGCTGGGCCGAGGAGGACGTACGGCGTCTGGGGCGTGTGGCCGGCGGTGAAGAGGCCCAGCTGTGGGGCGAGCAGGCCAACCGCCACGAGCCGGAGCTGCGTACGCACGACCGCTTCGGCAACCGGATCGACGAGGTCGACTTCCATCCGAGCTGGCACCGGCTGATGGGCGTGGCGGTGGCCGAGGGCCTGGCCGCCTCCCCCTGGGCGGACGACAGGTCCGGCGCCCATGTCGCCCGCACCGCCGGCGGACTGGTGTGGGGCCACACCGATGCCGGACACGGCTGCCCCACCTCGATGACGTACGCGGCCGTACCCGCTCTGCGGCGCCAGCCCGAGCTGGCCGCTGTCTACGAACCTCTGCTGGTCAGCCGGGTCTACGATCCGGGGCTGCGCGTCCCGGGCGAGAAGCGCGGGCTGCTGGCGGGCATGGGGATGACGGAGAAGCAGGGCGGCTCGGACGTCCGTACCAACACGACGGTGGCCGCGCCGACGGCCGAGCCGGGCGTGTTCACGCTGCGCGGCCACAAGTGGTTCACGTCGGCGCCGATGTGCGACGTGTTCCTGGTTCTCGCCCAGGCGCCCGGCGGCCTGTCCTGCTTCCTCGTGCCGCGGATCCTGCCGGACGGCACCCGCAACACGTTCCGTATCCAGCGGCTGAAGGACAAGCTCGGCAACCGTTCCAACGCCTCCTCGGAGCCGGAGTTCGACAACACCGTCGCCTGGCTGGTCGGCCCCGAGGGCCAGGGCGTGAAGACGATCATCGAGATGGTCAACTGCACGCGGCTGGACTGCGTGATGATGAGCGCGACGCTCATGCGCAAGACCCTCGTGGAGGCGGGCCACCACACGAAGCACCGCGGCGCCTTCGGGGCGCTGCTGATCGACCAGCCCCTCATGCGCAACGTACTGGCCGACCTGGCGCTGGAGTCCGAGGCCGCCACGACGCTCACCCTGCGGCTCGCGGGAGCCGCCGACCGGTCGATCCGCGGCGACGCGCAGGAGACGGCGTTCCGCAGGATCGCCACCGCCGTCGGCAAGTACTGGGTGACCAAGCGCGGCCCGGCCTTCACCGCCGAAGCCCTGGAGTGCCTGGGCGGCAACGGCTATGTGGAGGAGTCGGGCATGCCCCGCCACTACCGCGAGGCGCCCCTGCTCTCCATCTGGGAGGGGTCGGGCAACGTCAACGCCCTCGATGTGCTGCGTGCCCTCGGCCGGTCTCCCGACACCGCCGATGCCCTGTTCACCGAACTCGCCCTGGCGCACGGGGCCGACGCCCGGCTCGACGCGGCCGTGCTCCGGCTCAAGGGCCGGCTGTCCGACCCGGACGGCGCCGAGACGGCCGCCCGCCGGCTGGTGGAGCTGATGGCGCTGGCCCTGCAGGGCTCGCTCCTGGTCCGCCATGCCCCGGCCGCCGTCGCCGACGCCTTCTGCGCGACCCGCCTCGGCGGCGACTGGGGACACGCCTTCGGCACGCTCCCCGCCTCCGCCGACCTGGACGCGATCCTCAACCGCGCGCTGCCGGAAGCCGGTTGATCCTGCCCGGCACGGGGTGATCCTGCCCGGCAGCCGGTTGGTCTGCCAAGCAGCCGGTTGGCCCTGCCCGGAAGCCCAGGTGCCTAGCTCTGAGGGGTCTCCGTGACATCGGCGGAGACCTTCTCGGCGCCGATCCGCCGGATGCGCTCGGTGCCCCACGCCCCGAGGGAGGCCAGGGCGGCGTTGAGCGAGACGCCGTGCTCCGTCAGGGAGTACTCGACCTTCGGCGGCACCTCTCGGTACACCTCACGATGGACGAGCCCGTCCTCCTCCATCTCCCGCAGATGCTGGATCAGCATCTTCTCGCTGACGCCCGGCAGTCCGCGGCGCAGCTCGGCGAACCGGCGGACCCCGTAGTGGTCCAGCTCCCACAGGATCAGCGACTTCCACTTGCCGGTGACCACGTCCATGGCCGCGTCGATGCCGCAGAAATAGGGACCACGTCGTGCCGAGGTCGCCATCCGTCCCCCAAGACCCAAACCCCAAGGGGCACTTGAACCCCAAGGGGTACTTACCAACAGGTGAGTACCCGACTAATTAGTCCGTACTGGTCAACCCTACCGGCCCCGGAGAGGATCGAACCGAACCGCAAACACGAGGGGAAACGCCGGAAATGACGACCGACAACAGTGTCCAGGTGAGTGTTCTCGGGCTGGGTGCGATGGGCACCGCTCTCGCGGGCGCCCTGGTGAAGGCCGGATACGCGACCACCTGCTGGAACCGCTCTCCGGGGAAGGCGGACGAACTCGTCGCGCAGGGCGCGGAGGTGGCCGCCACGGCACGGGACGCGGTCCGGGCCGGCCAACTCGTGGTCGTATGTCTGTTGGACCAGGCGTCGGTCCACGAGGTGCTCGATCCGCTCTCCGACGAGCTGGCCGGACGAACCCTGGTCAACGTGACCACGACGTCACCGGCTCAGTCACGGGAGTTGGCCGACTGGGCCGCCCGGGCCGGGGTCACGTATCTCGACGGCGGCATCATGGCCGTACCGGACATGATCGGCGGGCCCGGGTCATCGATCCTCTACAGCGGATCGGCCGAGGTCTTCGACGAGTACAAGCCGTTGCTCGAACTGTGGGGTACCAGTACCTACTTCGGTGAGGACGCCGGGCTGGCGTCCCTGTACGACCTCGCCCTGCTCGCGGGCATGTACGTCATGTTCGCCGGATTCGCGCACGGCGCCGCCATGGTCGCGCCGGCCGGTGTGACAGCGCGCGAGTTCGCCGCCCTGGCCACGCCGTGGCTGGCCGCCATGACCGGTGCCTTCGAAGGGTTCGCCGCGGTCGTCGACGGCGGGGACTACACCGTCGCCGGACAGCAGAGCCTCGAGTTCTCCAGCCTCGACCATCTCCTGGCCGCCAGTTCCGACCAGGGCATCGGCACCGAGGTCGTCGGCATGGTCCAGCGGCTCATCCGACGCCAGATCGACGCAGGCCACGGAGAGGAGAGCTTCGCCCGCATCATCGAGAGCATCAGGCAACCGGGCTGAGCCGGGCGCGCGGGACGACAGGGGCCGGACGCGAGGGGCTCCAGGGGCCGGACAGGGGACTTCACCGGCCAGACCTCCTGCCGCTGGGGTCCCGCCCGCCTACAGTGGTGCGCCCAGGCAGGAAGTGGGTGTGCCCAAGCAGAAGATCGGTGCTCCCAGGCAGGAGGTGAGCGCGATGCCCGTCGCAGACGTCCCGGCGGCCCCCGCGGGAACCAGCCGCAGCACATCGGCCACGATCCAGCCGAACATCCTGCGCTATCTCACCTCGGTCGCCTTCGAGCGCGGTGTCGACCTGCGGCCGCATCTGGAGCAGGTCGGTCTGAGCGAGACCCTGATGCGTTCGGCGGCCCTCAGGGTCTCCTACCGTCAGGGCAGCGCGGTGATCCGGCGGGCCCTGGAGCTCACCGGTGACGCGCACCTGGGCATGAAGGTGGGCGCGGCGCAGCACCTGACCGCCTGGGGGCTGCTCGGTTTCGCGCTCATGGCCGCGGAGAACCTGCGGCAGGCCGCCGAGACCGGGGTGACGTACCAGAACCTGTCCGGGGCGATGGTGGTGTGGTCGGCCGGCGAGGAGGACGACGGGTTCGCCATCCGCGCCGACCTGCCCGATCCCGCCATGGATCCGGGTGTCGCCGTCTTCCTGATCGAGGAGGCGCTGACCTCCGCGGTCACGCTGGCCCGGCTGACCGTCGGCCCCGAATTCGGCCCACGCGTGGCGGAGTTCGCCTTCCCCGCGCCGGCCCACGGCGACCCGTACGGCGCCTTCTTCGGCTGTCCGGTCCGCTTCGGCGTCCCGGTCAGCCGTGTCGTCATCGATCCCGTGTGGGCCAGGGCCCCGATGCCGGGCCGGGATCCGGTGACGTTCGCGTCGGCGTTGGAGACGCTCGACGAGCAGATGGCCTCGCGTCGGCACCACCAGGAGCTGCTGGAGGTCATGGAGATCTCCATCGCGCAGAGCCTGCCGGTGGTGCCGTCGTTCGCCGAGCAGGCACGTCGGCACGCGGCCAGCGAGCGCACGCTCCGGCGGCGGCTTGCCGACTGCGGCACCACGTACGAGGCTCTCGTGGACGGAGTGCGCAGGGAGCGCGTCGAACAGTTGCTGCGGCGCCCGGAACTGACCCTGCGTGACATCGCCCATCAGGCGGGCTTCTCCGACGAGCGGACCCTGCGTCGAGCGGTGCGCCGCTGGCACGGCACCTCATCGCGGCGGCTTCGGGAGGACATGCTGGGCGCCGAGGGACCTGCCCTGGGCTGACGCCGGACGGGGGCGCCCTGTAAGCGGCAGTACGCCCCCGTGCTCGGCTGGTCGGTCAGCGGCTCCGGATCCAGATGGTCTTCTCCCTGGTCCACCGCTCGAAGGCGTTCGTCGACTTCTCCGCGCCGCCGAAGCCGGACTCCTTCCAGCCGCCGAAGGGGGTCGTGATGTCGCCTTCGCTGTAGGAGTTGACCGAGACGACCCCGGCCTGGATGCCGCGGGCCAGGCGGAGGGCGGCGTCGAGGTCGCGGGTCCACACGGAGGCGGCGAGACCGTACGGGGTGGCGTTGGCCAGGGCGATCGCCTCGGCTTCCGACGTGAAGGTCTGCAGCGTCACGACCGGCCCGAACAGCTCCTTGGTGAGGACGTCGCTGCCTTCGGGCGCGTGGGTGACGACGGTCGGCGGGTAGTAGGCGCCGCGCGGCGGGAGACCGTCGGGCAGGCCCGCGGTGTGGATGTGGGCTCCGGCGGCGCGGGCCGCCTCCACGGCTCCCGCGACCCGGTCGAAGGCGGCACGGTTGACCAGAGGGCCGATGTGCGTCCGGGGGTCGGCCGGGTCGCCGATGACCAGGTCCCTCGCGGCGACGGTGAACCGGGCCAGGACGTCGTCGGCGATGCTCCGATGTACCAGGACGCGGGAGCCCGCCGTGCAGTTCTGGCCCATGGTCAGGAACGCGGCCTCGATCATGCCGTCGATGAGATCGTCCCCGTAGGCGAGGGCGTCGGCCATCAGCACCTGGGGGCTCTTGCCACCCATCTCCAGCGAGACGCGCTTGAAGTTGGTCTCGGCCGCGTCCTTGAGGATCCGCCGCCCGGTGTCGGTGGACCCGGTGAACGACAGCGCTCCGACGAGGGGGCTGCGGGCCAGGGCGGTCCCGGTGACCGGGCCGTATCCGGGCAGGACCGTGAGGACACCGTCCGGGAGGCCGGCCTCGGCGGCGAGCCCGGCCAGGTGCAGCGCCGAACGCGGGGTCGCCTCGGCAGGCTTGACCAGCAGGCAGTTTCCGGCAGCCAGCGCGGGCCCGACCTTCCACGCGGTCATGGCCAGCGGGTAGTTCCACGGCAGGATCGCCGCGACGACCCCGATGGGCTCCCGGGTCGTCAGGCCCAGGCTGTCGGATCCGGTGGGTGCCACGCGGCCGAACACCTTGTCGGCCGCCTCCGCGAACCAGCGGATCGACTCGATCGCGCCGGGTACGTCACCCGCCCGGCACTCGGAGATCGGCTTGCCCGCGTCCTCGCTGTCCAGCCGGGCCAGCAGCTCGGCGTCGCGTTCCATCAGACCGGCCAGCCGCAGCAGCACCGCGCTCCGCTCGCGGACCGGCAACCGCGACCAGACTCCCGAGTCGAAGACCTGTTGGGCCTGCTCGGCGGCCTTGGCGACGTCCTCGGCCGTCGCGGCGGGGAGCGTGGTGTTCAGCTCCCCCGTCGTGGGGTTGAGAACGCGCAGTACTGACCGGCTCTCCACTGTGGTCATGCCTCCTCCACCAGTTCCCATCGGTCGTCGACCCGGCACGCCAGCCCTCTGCTGCGCAGGTCCTCCAGATAGCGGGCCATGCCGCGGTCGCCGCGCTTGCGGAACAGGGGGAAGAGCCTGGGCAGCAGGTTCGGCGCGAGCATCGCGAACCGGACGAGCCACGACTCACCGGGCCGGGCGTAGGCCTCCAGCCGGGGCCTGTCCAACAGGCTGACCACGGCCGCCACGACGTCGGCGGGCTGCTGAGGCTGGTCCTGGAACTGCATGGAGTTTCCGCCGTCCACGGCCTCCTGGCGCAGCATCCGGGTGTCGGTGGCCGACGGGAGCACCGACCCGGCGAGGATGCCCTTGCTCCGCAGGTCGAGCCCGATGGAGAGCATCGCGCCGCGCAGGCCGAACTTCGAGGCCGTGTAGATGGGGGTCTCGCCCAGCGGGAAGATCCCGCCGAGGGAGACGGTGGTGACCACGCGGGCGTCCCGGGATGCCTGGAGCAGGGGGATCGCGATCCTGGTCGCGATCAGCGGGGAGATCAGGTTGAGCGTGATCTCCCGCTCGATGCTCTCGACGCTGCGGACGTCGAAGCGTTCGGCGCTGGTCATGCCCACGTTGTTGACGAGGACGTCGAGCCGGCCGTACGTGTCGGCGACCAGGTCGAAGAGACGCTCCACCTGGGCACGGTCCAGGACGTCGCAGCCGATGCCCAAGTGCCCGGCGCCGGGCAGTTCGTCGGCGGTCTTCTCGGCACGGGCCGCGTCGATGTCGACGACCACGCAGCGGGCACCGCCGGAGGCGAAACGACGGCACATCGCGCTGCCTATGCCGCCTGCGCCGCCGGTCACCAGCATGACCTTGTCGGTGAAGTCGAAGCCGCTCACGACACCACCTCCGCACGCCGCGGGGACTTCACCGGAGGCGGCTGCCCCTCGGTGCGCCAGCCCATCCGGGCCGCGATCCTGCCGAGGTGCTTCACGATGGTCGCGCTGTCGACGTAGCCGGTGTGGCGGGGCGAGGCGACGAACTTCAGGCCCCCGGTCAGGTCCGGCCGGTCGTTGCGGATCATCTGCGCGAAGCGCTCCGCGTTCGGCAGCCCGTGCCGCGTGTCGTGAACGTACCCGGCGATCAACTGCGCCTGGGTGTCGAAGAGTTGGTACGCGCCGGAGTTGGTCTCGATGAAGCCGACACCGAACAGCCCCTGGTGCTCGCGGGAGAACGACGACAGGTACAGGTCGGGGTGCTGTTCGTCGCCGAAGTACTTCTGCGCGACCGGCACCTTGTGCAGATAGCCGGTGGCCATCAGGACGAGGTCGAAGTCGTCGCTCGTGCCGTCGGTGAAGTACACGGTGCTGCCCTCGGCGCGGGCGATCCCCGGTTTGGCGGTGATGTCCCCGTGCTGGAGGTGGTGGATCAGCATCGAGTTGACCGCGGGGTGTGTCTCGAACAGCCTGTGGTCCGGCTTCTGCAGTCCCAGGCGCCTCGGGTCGCCGTTGACGATCCGCAGGAGGGCGCCGAAGACCCGCTGTTCCAGCCACATCGGCAGCTTCGGCCCGCCGGCCGCGATGGTGTCCACCGGCCGCCCGAACAGATGCTTGGGGATGAACCAGTAGCCGCGCCGCATGCTGATCACCGCGTGGTCCGCGCTGCGCGCCGCGTCGCAGGCGATGTCACAGCCGGAGTTGCCCGCGCCCACGACCAGCACCCGCTTTCCGCGCAGTTCCTCCGCGCTGCGGAAGCCGACCGTATGGCGGACGTCGCCGGTGAAGTCACCAGGCAACTCGGGGAGGTTGGGATGCCACTGTGCGCCCGTACACACCACGACCTCGCCGTGCAGGCTCTGCTGTCCGTCGGCCCGGGTGACGGTCCAGGTCCCGTCCGCGTTCTTCTCGACGCCCTCGACACCGACGCCGAACTCGATCCGGTCCGTCAGTCCGTAGGCGTCGGCGAACGAGCGCAGGTACGACAGGATCTGGCGATGCGGGGGATAGTCCGCGAAGTGGTCGGGCATCGGCCAGCCGCCGTATCCCGAGAGCGTCCTGCTGGAGATGAAGTGGGCCGACTCGTACATCGGACTGCCGGGGTTGTCGATGTCCCAGATGCCGCCGGGCCCGGTGTGCCGCTCCAGGTGCGTGTAGGGCAGGTTCCTCTCGGCCAGGGCCCTCGCGACCGCCAGCCCGGCAGGTCCCGCCCCTATGACACAGGTGTCGTACTGCGTTTTCTCCACGAGCCCGCCTCCTTTCTCCTCGCACTTCGCCGGTGTTGCCGGAAACCTATGCACCGGGCGCTCGGCGCGAACTGGTCCGCGCGGCCACGGAGGGGACCTCGGCGGCCATACGGCTGCCTCCCTGGGTCCGGCCCCTCCACCGGGCGGCGCCGGGCACGGTGGAGGGGCGGGCGAAGGCCTGTCCCGAGCCTTGTCGCCCTCGCGTCCCCGGACCTAGACTCGCTTTCGAACTGAAGTTGGTTCAGTTGCCTGGATCCGACGGCTTACGGACGGGAGCGAACGGCATGGTGGGTTCTCTCGACGGCAAGACCGCCCTCGTCACCGGGGCGGGCCAGGGCATCGGACGGGCGATCGCCGTGGAGTTCGCCCGGCAGGGGGTCTCGGCGGTCACCGTCGCCGACCGGGACGGCGAAACCGCCGCCGAGACGGCCGAGCTGGTGCGCGCGGCGGGGGCGAAGGCCGAGTCCATCGTCTGCGATCTGCGCGTGCGTGACGACATCGAGGCGATGGTGGCGCGGTCGGCGGAGCGGTTCGACGGGCTCGACGTGCTGGTCAACAACGCCGGGGTGATCGAGTCCACGTTCACGGCCGACCCCGGCCGAAGCGTCGAGACGCTCGCCGAGGAGGTGTGGGACGCGGTCTACGAGGTCAACCTCAAGGCCGTGTGGCTCACCACCAAGTACGCGGCGCCCTTCCTGCGCGCTTCCCGGCGCGGCCCTGCGATCGTGAACACCGCGTCCGTCTCCGGCCTCACCGGATTCCCCAACGCCCCCGCCTACGGCGTCACGAAGGCGGGCGTCATCCATCTGACCAAGGTCACCGCCGTCGATCTGGCCCCCGTGCGCTGCAACTGCTTCTGCCCCGGCGTCATCGACACACCGCTCGCGCAGGACTTCTTCGCGGCGGCCGAGGACCGTGACGCGATGGAACGGGAGCTGACCGCACCGCAGTTGGTGGACCGGCTCGGACGGCCGGAGGAGGTGGCCCGGCTCGCCTGCTTCCTGGCGTCCGACGACGCGGCGTTCATCACGGGCTCCTCGTACGTGATCGACGGCGGCGCGCTGGCCTGGCGCGGCGTCAAGGGCTGAGCACGTGGGAGACACGATGGAAGCGAGACTGGCCGGGAAGGTGGCGCTGGTGACCGGCGCGACCGGAGGAATCGGCGAAGCGGTCGTACGGCGGCTCACGGTCGAGGGCGCGGCCGTGGTGGTGACCGATGTCGACGCGGACCGCTGCGCGAAACTCGCCGAGGAGGTCGGGGGCGGTGCCGTGGGCCTGGCCCTGGACGTCACCGACGAGTCGGCCTGGGAAGCGGTCGTCACCCGCGCGACCGCCGAGCTGGGGGGTCTGTCCGTGCTGGTCAACAACGCCGGCATCGCCGCGATGGGCACCGTCGAAACGGAGACCCAGGAGACCTGGGACCGGGTCATCGGCGTGACACAGACCGGAGTCTGGCTCGGTATGAAGCACGGCGGCCCGGCCATCGAGCGCTCCGGCGGCGGCTCGATCGTCAATGTCGCGTCGATCTTCGGCACGGTCGGCGGCTTCGGCGCCCAGTTCTCGTATCACGCGGCCAAAGGAGCCGTACGTCTGATGACGAAGAACGCCGCGCTGCACTGGGCGAAGCGCGGCGTACGGGTCAACTCCCTGCATCCCGGCTTCATCGAGACGCCCCGCTCCCGTGAACTGTGGCGCGACACGCCCCGGTTGGCCGCCATGCTCGACGGCACCCCGCTCGGCCGCCTCGGCACATCCGAGGAGGTCGCGGCGACCGTCGCGTTCCTCGCCTCCGACGACGCGAGCTTCATGACCGGCTCGGAGCTGTACGTCGACGGGGGCTGGACGGCGCGATGAGCGGGACCGGGATCCGACCGGGCGGTCCCGTCATACGGGGTACGGGCCGTGCGACCCACCCCACCCGCAGTGCGCGCGGTGGGTCGCACGGTCCGGCTCAGCACTGCGGGATCTGGGACTTCCAGGTGCCCGGGCCGCCCGTGTCCAGGTACCAGTCGTTGACGTAACCGTCGCCGATTCCGTTGTCGACCCGCATCCAGTAGCGGTAGCCGTTGCCGTCCGTGTCCGGGTCGCCGGTCGTCCAGCAGATGAGGCCCAGTTGGTCCCCGTTGTGGTACTGCCCGAAGACGGGCGACTTCGCGGCCCCGTAGCTCGGGCCGGTACGTACGGCCAGGTGGGAGCCCGCTTCGATGCCGGTGACGTACGCGCAGTTGGTCCGGTCGCCCGAGATGCTGCACTGGTGGATGGCGGCGCCCGCCGGGCCGGCTCCGACCAGGACGGCCGAGGCCGTGGCGGTGAGCACGGCTCCCGTGGCCACAAGACCGCGCAGACGCCACTTCGGCCGCGGCCCGGGGTTCGATGCGAGAGGCTGGTTCGACTGGTTCACGTGGTTCGTGTGGTCCATGAAGGGTCCTTCCGAGGGGTCGGCCGGGTCAGCACTGGCGGATCAGCGGCTTCCAGGTGCTGGGGCCGCCGGTGTCGAGATACCAGTCGTTGACGTAGCCGCTGGAGCTCCCTGTGGAGACCTTCATCCAGTAGCGGTAGCCGTTGCCGTCCGCGTCCGGGTCGCCGGTGGTCCAGCAGTTGACCTCCAGCCACTGCCCGTTGCCCCAACGGGCCACCGGCGTCGCGCCGTAGTTCGGTGCGGTACGCATCACCAGGGCCGAGCCCGGGTCGATGCCGGTCACCTGGGCGCAGCGGGCCGGGTCACCCGCGCCTGCTCCCGGGCACGGACGCGGCGCTGCCTGGGCGGGCGTGGCCGCGAGCAGCCCGGCCCCGGCGAGCAGGACGGTGGCCGCCCCCGCGACGGCCGCCGAGCCTGTTCGGGACCTGAGTTGCCGTGACGTCAGCATCGGTTCCTCCGTTCGATGGTCATGGTCATCGACCTTGGCATCCAACGGGGACGGGCACATCCTGTGATGTCTCAGGGTGCTGGTGCGGCCTGTTCGGCGAGCGGTTCGCTAGGCAGTGGCGGGGACGACGGCGTAGAGGTCGACGCCGTCCTCCTGCGTGCGGCGCGCACGGCTGTCGGCCACCAAGACGTCCAGGTGTGCCGCGGTCTCGCTGACGGCGAGCATCTGGTTGAACGGGGTGAGGTCGCCGAAGGCCACCTTGCGCCGGGTCCAGCCCAACTCCCCCGCCACGACATGGGCGTTGAGCGTACGGTCGCCGAGGACCGTGAGCGTCTCGGTGAGCCGGTCGTCGTGGTGGGCGAGCAGTTCGCCGACGCGTGCGTGGACGCTGTCGCCGACCGGGCCGTGCGCGGGCAGCAGCCGGGCGTCGGAGAGTGTGGTCATCAGCCGCAGCGAGGCGAGGTAGGCGCCCAACGGCAGTGTGCCGCCGCCGAGTTCGAAGCCGATGGAGGGGGTGATGTGCGGCAGCACGTGGTCCCCGGAGAACAGCAGGCCCCGGGCCCGGTCGAGGTAGACGACGTGGCCGCGGGTGTGGCCGGGTGTGGGCACGACCGTCAACCTGACTTCCCCGAACGGGAGTTCCTCGCTCTCCAGCCAGCGGTCCGGTGCCTCCCACACGCTCGGGTCGAAGCCGCCGTGGTCCATCGCGGCGATGCGCTCGGCGAGTTCGTGGGCGCCGGCCCGGCGCAGTGTCCCAAGTGAGCCGACCGGCTGGTCCGTGCGCAGTTCCCCCAGCAGTTCCAGGCCTCGGCGCTCGCCGGAACCCAGGTAGACCCGGGAGCCGAGCAGTCTGCGCAGTTCGACGGCCTGGGTGTAGTGGTCGCGGTGAATGTGGGTGACCAGGACGTGGCTGATAGCGCCGAGGTCGTGGCCGAGCCCGCCCAGCGCGTCCTCAAGTGCCTTGCGGGACTCGGGGATCGACCATCCCCCGTCGATCAGCACCACCCCTTCCGTCAGCCCTTCGAGGGCGTAGACGTTGACGGCCCGCAGTCCGTCGTCCGGCAGCGGCAGCGGGATGCGGTGGACACCGGGACGTACGGTCTCGGCGCCTGCTTCCGCCCACCTGCCGCGGTCGAAGGGGGTGACGCGGGTCGTGGGGGTGGTCATGCGTCTCCTTGACGAGGGGGTTGTTGTTCCAGATCCTGCGCCGGTCCCGCTTCCGGTTCCGGTTCCAGCTCTGGTTCCGATTCCGCGGAGAGCCGTGCATGCAGTTCGCGTGCGAGTTCGCGGGCTCCCGACCGGTCGAGCTTGCCGACGGTCGTCTGCGGCAACTCGCCCACGGTGAAGGCGAATTCGGGCCACTTGGCCTTGGACAGGCCGGTGCCGGCGAGGTGCGCGGTGATCTCGTCGAGGCCGAGTGCGTCGCCGCTGTCCTCGGGCACGATCAGGACGGCGGCGCGTTCGCCGAGCAGCGGGTCCGGTACGGGTGTCACGCAGACGCGGGCCACCGACGGGTGCCCGGCGACTGCGCGCTCGATCTCGGTGATGTCGAGGTTCCGGCCACCGCGGATGATGACGTCCTTCTCGCGGCCCATGATGGTGACCGTGCCGTCGTCGCCGGTCATGAGCAGGTCTCCGGTGGGGAAGAAGCCGTCCGGGGTGAGGGTGGGCGGCTCGACCTTGCCGTCGCGGGCGTAGCCGAGAAAGAGGGAAGGGCCGCGGACCTCTGCCCGGCCGGTCCGGCCGGGGCCCAGGACCGTTCCGTCGGGGGCTACGGCTCGTAGCTCGGTGCCGGGAAAGGGGCGGCCGTCGCGGTCCAGGCGGAGTTCCTCGGGGTCATCGGGGCTCGGCGAAGTGTGTCCCAGGCATTCGGACATGCCGAACACCCGCAGGATCCTCGTACCGAGGGAGCGTTCGGCGCGGGCGAGCGCGCCGCGGTCCATCGGGCCGCCGCCGACGGTGATCGACCGGACCCCTTCGAGGACGCGCGATCCGGCAGCCGCCGAGCCCATCTGGAGGGCCATCGTCGGCACGCACATGGTCCACCGGACGTCGTGGGCCGCCATCCGCACGAGGACCTCCTCGCGGTCCCATCGCCCGCTCAGGACTAGCGGTCCGCCGAGCATGAGCGCCATGCAGACGCCGAAGCAGTACGCGGCTGTGGAGGAGAGGGGGACGACCGCGGCCACCGCGTCACCGTCACGCAGTCCGTTGATGTCGGCGGTGCTGAAGCAGGCGTACCGCAGAGAGCTCTCGGACTGGACGACGCCCTTGGGCCGTCCGGTCGAGCCGGACGTGAGGCCGATGAGAGCGCCGCCGGACCAGCGGGAGACATCGCGCGGACCTCGGCCGGCGAGGACCGTCCAGCCGTCCAGGGCCTCGACCTGCCACGCACCCGGCAGGCCCTCCCGGCCGTGCCACTCCTGGAGGGCGGCCGGCTCGGCGATCACGACGTCGGGACGGATGTCCTCCAGGGCGGCGGCGAACTCCGCACGGGTCGTGTGCCGGTTGACCAGGGCCAGGACACCGCCGGTCATCCCCACGGCGAGGGTCGCCGCGACGGTGCGCCAGGTGTTGTCGGCCTGGAGGAGGACGGTACCGCCGGGTGTTCCGTCAGGTGTCATGGTGTCGGCCAGGTCGGCCGCGCGCACCAGGAGTTCGCGCGCGGTGTGCGGTCCGACGTCGTCGACGACGGCCGTGAAGTCGGCCTCGTCGGCCCGCTCCTGGAAAGCTCGTACTGTCTGTCGCATCCGCTTCCTCGCCTCGTCGCGCGAAAGATGGTGATGTTCGTCCCGGCAGGCCGGCCACCCAGCCAGCAGCCAGCCGACGCACTCGGCCCGCTCGAAGCCCGCTCAGCCCGCGAGCATGTCCTTCTCGCCGCCCATGACCGCGATCCGGCGACCCTTCATGTCGCCGACCTGGGCGACGGCCGCCGCCCATTCGGGGCTGTCGAGGGCCTTGCGCAGGTCCTCCGCGGTGTCGAAGCCCAGGACGGAGACGCCGTCCCAGCCCTCGGAGCGCGGTTCGAGTGCTGTGTCGATCTCGGTGTGCCGCCAGGACCTGAGTCCGGGCAGGGTGCGGGTCAGTTCGGCGTGGTCGCCGCGCCACCAGTCGATGAACCGCTCATGGGTCCAGTCCGACGGCCGGGCGGCCAGCAGCACGAGGTTGTACATCGTCTCTCCTCACACTTCTCGGGCTTCGGGACTCTCGGGACTCCTCAGGTGAACAGCACGGACGGGGAGCGCCCGATGAGCAGCCTCCGCACCCGGCCCGTGTCGGTCAGGCGCGCGGAGGCCACGAAGGTCGCCTCCAGCTCACCGTGGCGCCGCACCTCGCCCAGGAACAGCTCGTCCCGGCCGACGGTGCTCGCGGAGAGCAGATGGTGGGTGCGGACACCCACCTCGCGCTGGGCGAGGTAGCCCTCCATCTCGGCCCGGCCGCCGTTGAAGTCGGTCGCGCCGTCGCCGCCGGTGGAGAACAGGATGGCGAACGAGAAGTCGTCGCTGATCAGGTCGAGGATCCGGTCGGCGTCCTCGCTGTCCAGGATCGCGAACCAGGTCGTCAGGAAGGAGGCGCCGGGCTGCGGGGCAGCGGGCTGGGAATCCATGGAGTGGGAAGCGGCGGACTGGGAATCGCGGGACTGTGTGGTCATGGCCGGTCCACCAGGTCGAAGTCGGTGGTGAAGAAGGACTGGTAGCGCGCCATCAGCCCGGCGGGCGAGATCTGTGCGGCGGACAGGAAGGCGCCCATGGTCACGCCCTTCTCGACCACGAAGCCGTACACCGTCTCGACGTCCCCGTCGACCGCGGACCGAACGATCTCGTGGGTACGGTCCACCGCGGCACGCCCGGCGATGTAACCGGCGAAGTCCTCGCGGGACTCCCCGGCCCGCTGCCCTCCGGGAAGCGCGATGAGGAAGCGGAAGTCGGGCTCCAGGAGTTCCAGGGCCTTGTCGGGATCCTGGCCGTCCATGGCGGCCATGTATGCGCGAAGCACCATGCTGATCGTTCTCCTCAGCGTTCCTGTCAACGTTTCCGCAAGCGTTCCTAAAACAACCTGAGTTCACTTCAGTTTGAATGTAAGACGGGTGCCCCGCCTCCGGCAAGAGGCGGGACGTGCCCGGCCGCCGGGACTACTACTCGGCGACCATGCGCACCACGCATCCTTCGATCATGTCGCTGATCTCCGGGAGCGGGATCGCTCCGCTCGGGCGGTACCAGCGCCAGACGCTCACGATCATTCCGAGGACGGCGAGCCCGAGGGTGTGCGCGTCCCGGACCGGGAAGGCGCCCTTGGACATGCCGCGCATCAGCAGGTTCGTCCAGTCCCGCTCGACCATCTGCACCAGCTGGCGGGCGGCGACACGCTCGGTCTCCTCGCGCTTGGACTTCCGCGGGGTGGCGAGCAGGGACATGTTGGCCTGCAGGATGCGCATCTGGCGGATCTCCTGCTCAGTGACCGAGAAGGCGGTGCGGACCCCCGCGCGCAGCTCTTCGACCGGCTCCGACTTCCCGGCCGTGGCCTCGACGAACATGTCGTGGGAGCGCTGCAGCTCCAGGCGCATGATGGTCAGCAGGCAGTGGGCCTTGGACTCGAAGTAGTGGTACAGGGCGGTCTGCCCGATGCCCACCCGGTCGGCGACCTCGGACCACTTCGTGTTCTCGTAGCCGTCCTCCCCGAACCGCTCCACGGCCGCCACGAGAATCGCGGCCCGCTTGGACCTGGGCCCCTCGTCCGGATCCACGATCCGCGCGCTCACCATCGTCTCTCCCTCTTCTCACCACGGGCGGCTCCGATCACCGCTCGGGTGTCCGAGAGTAGACCCAAGTTCAAGTCGGTCACGAATGGAAGGCCGGTTGCGATTGGAGAGCCGGTTGCGAATGAAAGAGGGGCGACCGGCCCGACCCCGGTGCTCATGGGACCGGGGCGTGCGTGAAGTCGGGCCGGCGCTTGGCGAGGAACGCGGCCACGCCTTCCCGCCCCTCGGCGGAGACCGCGGCGGCGGCCAGTTGGCGGGCCTCCGCGTCGAGGTGTTCACCGAACCCCGCCGAGAGCGATCTCGCGACCAGCCGCCTCGTCGCCCCGTACGCCCCCGTGGCCCCGCGCGCCAGCGCGCTCGCTGCCTCGGCGGCCTCCTCGTCCAGCCGCTCCGGCGCGACGATTCTGCTCACCAGCCCCATGTCCAGGGCCTCGGCGACCGGGATCCGGCGGTTGGTCAGCAGCAGGTCCATCGCCCGCCTCGGTCCGACGAGCCGGGGCAGCGACCAGCTGACCCCGGCGTCCGGCGAGTACCCGATGCCGGTGTACGCGGCCGTGAAGCCGGCGTCCGAGGCCGCGAAGCACAGGTCGGCCGCCGCGGCGAGCCCCAGCCCGGCGCCCGCCGCGCTCCCCTGCACGGCCGTCACCAGCGGCGCGTCCAGACCGGCGAGGATCCGCAGCGCTCCGTGCAGCGCGTCGGTGACCTCGGTGAGGTGCGCGACCAGCCGATCACCGGAGAGGGCCGCGAACTCCTTCAGGTCGCCTCCGACACAGAAGTACCGCCCCTGCCCGGTGAGCAGCACGGCCCGTGCTCCCGCCCGCTCGCACTCGCGCGCGGCCTCCAGCAGTGCCCGGGCCATCGCCAGGTCGATCGCGTTGCCGTCCCCGCGGCACATCTGGACGCGCGCCACCCCGTCAGCGCCGACCTCGACCGTCACCCTCATCGCGCCGTCCACCCGCCGTCCACGGTGAGCACCTGCCCGGTGCAGTACGAGGACGCGTCCGAGGCCAGATAGAGCAACGCCCCGTCCAGTTCGCCCTGTTCACCGCCCCGGCCGAGCATCGTGCCGCGCTCGACCCACCGCCGGGACCGCTCGTCCGCGAACAACTCGTGAGTCATCTCGGTGCGGAACCAGCCGGGGGCCAGGGCGTTGACGCGGATCCCCGACTGCCCCCACTGACCGGCCAGTTCACGGGTCAGCCCGACGAGTCCGGCCTTCGAGGCGGCGTAGGCGGCGCCGCCCATCGGGGCACCGGAGACCAGCCCGAGGACGGACGAGACGTTCACGATGGATCGCGTACGGCCGGAGGGCGGCGCCTCGGCCAGCAGCCGGGCGAGGTGGAAGGCGGCCACCAGGTTCACGGCCAGTACGTCCGCGAAGTCGTCGGCGCTCTCGTCCTGTGCCCTCACCGCTCCCGGTGCCCCCGCGTTGTTGACGAGGATGTCGAAGCGTCCGCCGGCTGCCAGCACGGTCTCGGCCAGTCGCACCCGGTCCGCCTCTTGGGAGACGTCGCAGACGACGGGGTGGATGCGCGGATCCTCGTCGGCCAGTTCCTTCAGCCTGTCGGGTCTGCGGGCCGCGGCGAACACCGTGGCGCCGGCGGCGGCCAGGACGGTCGCGAACCGGGCCCCGAGCCCTGAGGAGGCCCCGGTGACGACGGCCGTCCGGCCGTGCAGCGAGAAGAGGTCCGTGTCCCGGTTCGTCGGTGAGGCCGTCGTCATGCGTCCACCCCGATCGGCAGCACGGTCGCCCCGCCGTCCAGGACGAGCGTCTGGCCGGTCATCCACGCCGACGCGTCGGAGGCGAGGAACACCGCGGCGTGCGCCACGTCCTCCACCGTGCCCAGCCTGCGCAGCGGCAGCTTCGCGGTGAGGATCGGCTCCCTCGGCTCCCAGACGGCCCGCGCCAGTTCGGTCTTGATCAGACCGGGCGCGATCGCGTTCACCCGTGCCCGCGGCCCGAGTTCGTACGCGAGCTGCCGCGTCATGTGCAGCATCGCCGCCTTCGTGGCGTTGTACCAGCCGATGTGCGGGTCGACGATGAGCCCGCCGACCGAGGCGATGTTGACGACCGCTCCCCCGTGCTCCGCCATCCACGCCCGCCAGGCGCACCGGGTCCAGGCGATCATGCCGTACTGGTTGACCCGTACGGTCTTCTCCGCGCGCGGCAGGTCGAGGTCGAGCAGGTCGCCCATGTACGGGTTGGTGGCCGCGTTGTTGACCAGGATGTCGAGACGGCCGAGCCGTGCCATGGTCTCCTCGGCGCAGCGCTCGGCGTCGTCCGGTTCCCCGGCGTTGGCGACCACCTCGTGCACCTCGCCGTCGCCCTTGACCCGGAGCAACTCCTCGCGTGCGACGGCGAGTCCGTCCGGTTTGCGGGCGGCGATCACCACATGGGCTCCCGCCTCCCGGTACGCCTTGGCGATGCCCAGGCCAATGCCCCGGGAACCGCCGGTGATCACGGCGACACGGCCGTTCAGTGCGTGTCCGCTCATGCCGACTCCTCGCGGTACTTGGTCAGTTCACGGCGTGCCACGGTCCGCAGATGCACCTCGTCGGGCCCGTCCGCGATCTTCAGCGCCCGGGTGATGGCGAACAGCCGCGCCAGTACGGTGTCGTCGCTGACCCCCGCGGCCCCGTGCGCCTGGACCGCCCGGTCGACCACCCGGTGGGCGACCTCCAGCGCGGCCACCTTGATGGCGGAGACCTCGGTACGGGCGGCAGCGTTGCCCGACGTGTCCATGAGCCAGGCGGACTTGAGGACCAGCAGCCGCAGTTGCTCGATCTCGATGCGACTGCGGGCGATCCACTCGCGGACGACACCCTGCTCGGCGAGGGCACCGCCGAAGGCGGTACGGGTCAGGGTCCGGCGGCACATCAACTCCAGGGCCCGCTCGGCGAATCCGACGGCGCGCATGGCGTAGTGCATGCGGCCAGGCCCCAACCGCCCCTGGGCCAGGGCGAATCCCTCCCCCTCACCACCCAACAGGCCTGACACAGGCACCCGTACGTCCTCGAAGAGGACATCGCCGTGGCCGCAGCGGTCGGTGTAGCCGAACATCGGCAGATCGCGCAGGACGGTGATGCCGGGGGTGTCGCACGGGATCAGCAGCATGCTCTGCTGCCGGTACGTGGGCGCGTCCGGGTCGGTCACTCCCATGAGGATGATCAGCCGGCAGTCCGGATCGAGGATTCCGGAGGTGTACCACTTGTGGCCGTTGACGACGTACTCGTCGCCGTCGCGGGTGATCCGGGTGCGGATGTTGCGCGCGTCGGAGCTGGCGACCTCCGGCTCGGTCATCGCGAAGCACGACCGGATCTCGGCCGCGAGCAACGGCCGCAACCAGCGGTCCTGTTGCTCAGGTGTGCCGAACAGGGAGAGCAGTTCCATGTTGCCGGTGTCCGGGGCCGAGCAGTTGAACACCTCGGGGCCGATGACCGACCGCCCGGCCAGCTCGGCGAGCGGCGCGTATTCGAGGTTCGTCAGGCCCGCGCCCAGGTCTCCGTGTGCGAGGAAGAGGTTCCACAACCCCTCGGCGCGCGCCTTCTCCTTCAACTCGCGCATGACCGGTGGCAGTTCATGCGGGTTGCCCGCCTGGGCCAGTTGCCGGTCGTACACGGGCTCCGCGGGGAAGACGTACTCGTCCATGAACGCGGCCATGCGCGAGCGGAGTTCGTCGGTCCTCTGGGAGAGTCCGAAATCCATGGTGGTGCTCCTTCAAGACCGTTGCGCGAGGATGTCGAGCGCGGTGCGGATCATCGCCGCGATGGTCGGCGGCAGCCGCTCCTGGTCGGGGTCGTGGTGCTTGCCCTCGCGGTGTCTGCGCAGGTTGTGGCCCATGATCGCGGCCATCTTGGTGCGGGCCAGGGCACGGAACCAGGCGAGATCAGGGAGTTCGGTGCGGCCGTCCGCGTAGGCGGCGAGCAGCTCCTCCTCGGTGGGCAGGCCCGGTACCGGACGCCCCAGTCGAGGGAAGTTCCGGTGGTCGGCGAAGAGCAGGAACCAGCCGAGATCGATACGAGGGTCCCCGAGGGCCCAGATCTCCCAGTCGACGACGGCCGCGGGTCGCGCTCCCTGGCACAGGACGTTGCCAAGCCGGAAGTCGCCATGGGTCAGGGTGGGTGCCATGCCTTCCGGGACCGTGGAGGCAAGGCGGCTCAACAACTCCTCCGCACCCGGCCGGAGTTCCTCCGGCACGGCCCGCATGGTGCGTCCCCATCGCTCCAACTCGCCTGCCGGATCGAGGAGTTCCGAGGTGACCTCGGTCTTCGAGCCGTGCAGATCCCTCAGCACCCCGGCCAGGGCCAGCATCCGTGTCCGGCACAGACCTGGATCGAGCGGGTGCTCGTCCAGGACCGGCTCGACCGCCTCGCCGTCCACGAACTCCATGGCGAACCAGGCCGGTTCCCGCTCGTCGACGGCGACCACGGACGGTACGGGGACCGGCGATCCGGTCAGGGCACGCAGCACCTCGGCCTGGCGGAGCACGTCGTTGCGACCGACGGGCCGCTGCCCGGGCGGCACCGCCTTCACGACGTACGAGGCCGGTCCCGCCGCGATCGAGTAGGTGAGCCCCGAGTGGCCGCCGGGCAGGGTGCGCAACTCGCCGAACGGCACGCCCGGATGCCTGACGGCGAGCCGCTCGCGCACCCGTCCGGCGAGTGCCGTCACATCGGTCGCGGTACTCAACTCACCGCTCCTTTCGGCTCCTTGGGCAGTCCCAGCACTCGCTCGGCCAGGATCGTGCGCTGGATCTCGTCGCTGCCGCCGGCGATGCGGTATCCGGGGGCGCCGAGCAGATGCTCGGTCCAGGCGAACGTTCCCCACTCCCCCGTGTCGGCGGCCAGCCGCGGTCCGAGCAGCTGCTGCACGAGGTCGGTGGTGGCCCGCATGGTCGCGGTGGCGTGGAGTTTGCCGACGGAGGCCTCCGCGCCCGGTTCACGGCCGGCGGCCACGGCTGCCGTGACGCGCAGTCCGATGAGTCGCTGAACGAGGGTGCGGACGAACAGGTCTGCCGCCTGCTGCCGTTCACCGCCGGTGAGCGGGCGGGGCAGTCGGCGGGCGAGGTGGAGGGCACGGTCGGCGTTGTCCAGTCCGAGGCTTCCGGAGTCCAGCCGCTCGGCCGCGAGCACGGTGAGCGTCACCCGCCAGCCCTGCCCGACCGGACCGAGCCGGTCGGCGTCCGGTACGAAGACGTCGTCGAGATAGACCTCGTTGAAGCTTGAGCCGCCCGTCATCTGCCGGATCGGCCGTACGGTCACGCCGGGCGCGTCCATCCGGACCAGGAAGACCGTGATGCCCGCGTGCTTGGGCACGTCCGGGTCGGTGCGGCAGACGGCGACACCCCAGGTGGCGACGCGGGCGCCGGACGTCCAGACCTTGTGACCGCGCAGCCGCCAGCCGTCCCCTTCGCGAACCGCTCGCGTGCGGACGGCGGCGAGGTCGGAACCGGCCTCCGTCTCGGAGAAGAGCTGGCAGGCGAGTTCGTCCGTGCGGAGCATGGGGCGCAGCCAGCGAGCCTTCTGTTCGTCGGTGCCCCAGATGCGGATCGCGGGGGCGACGAGCTGCTGGGTGACCGGGAAGACCTCGGTGCGCCGGGGCACATCGAAGGCGGCCTCCTCGGTCCGGTACAACTGCTCGTAGTACGAGGGCAGTTCGCGGCCTCCGTACTCCGGCGGCCAGTCGAGCGCGCCCCAGCCCTGGTCGTACCGGGTGCGCTCCCAGTCCCGTATCCGGTCGGTGTGTGCGCGTTCCTCGGTCTCGGTCCAGTTCTCGAAGACGGCCACCGAGTCGTCGCCGCTGCCCCAGTCCTGGCGCGCGGCGCGTCGCTCCGCCGTGCCGGCCAGCCAGCGCCGGGCCTCGGCACGGAACTCCTCGGGTTCGGGGATATCGCTCATGGTCCTCCCTTCGGCGAATCAGGTGCCGGGATCAACGGGTCAGCACGGTGCAGGCGCTGACTCCCGGCGCCCCGTAGACGTGGGTAAAGCCCGTCGCCGGTTCGCCCGGCACCTGTCGTTCGCCCGCCCTGCCGCGCAACTGTTGGACGATCTCGTGGACTTGGCGGAGCCCGGAGGCGCCGATGGGCTCGCCGTTGGCGATACAGCCGCCGTCGGTGTTGACCGGGAGCGCCCCACCGATCGCGGTCGCGCCGGAGGGGATCAGCCGCTCCTGCTCGCCGTGCTCGCAGAACCCGCACTCGGCCATGTGCATCACCTCGGCACCGCTCTCGGTGTCCTGGAGCTGGCACACATCGATGTCGCCCGGGCCCAACCCGGCCTCCTCGAAGGCCAGTCGGGCGGCGTCCGCGCTCACGCTGGTCGGTGTCCCGGGTGGCGCCCAGGGGCTGAACACCTCGAAGGAGCCGAACCGCCGGGTCCGTACGACCGCGGCCCGCAGTGCGACCGGGATGCCTTCCAACTCGTCGGCGACCGCGCGGTTGCACAGGATCAGGGCGACCGCGCCCTGGCCGGGCGAGCAGAACATGTACCGGGTCAGCGGGTCGTTGACCATGCCGGACGCCAAGATCTCGTCCGCGTCGACCGGCTTGCGGCGCCAGGCGTGCGGGTTGCGGACCCCGTTCGCGTACGCCTTCTCGGCGACCAGTGCGAGAGTGCGGGCGCTGATGCGGTGGTCGTGCATGTACCGCTGGATCTTCATGGCGAAGAACTGGGTGGTGACCATGAGCCCGTCGCGCCCGTAGGCCTCGTCGAGCCCCCAGTCGGCTGGCCGCGGGTCGAAGGCGCCGCGCGGGTGTTTGTCGAAGCCGACGGCGAGGGCGACGTCCGCCGCGCCGGAGCGGATCGCGCCCACGGCCGACACCAGGGCGCTGCCGCCGGTGGCGCAGCCGTTGCGGACGTTGATGAACGGCACGCCGGTCAGGCCGAGTTCGCTGACGAGTGTGTCGGCGTTGCCTGCCGCGTCGCTGCCGCCGTAGGCCGCCCGCACCCGGGACCAGGGCAGCCCGGCGTCGGCGAGTGCGGATCGGACGGCCCGCACGGCGAGCTGCCTGCCGTCGTCCTCCGTACGGGCGAAGGAGGTGATGCCTACGCCGCAGACCATCACCTCTTCGGCGCTCATGCCCTGGCTCCCACGGCCCTCGGCACGCCGTCCCCCGCCGCGAGGGTCAGTGGCATGCCGATCTCCGCGTCCTCGGGCCGGATGTCCAGCACGGCCAACACCCGGACACCCTCCGGGAGTTCGACATATCCCACGGTGAACGGCTCGAATCCGGCGGCGGGGACGGCGTACGGCGGCGACTTGGGTGCGTACCGCTGGACGGTCCACGTCCACAGCGTGCCCGTACCGGAGAGAACGACCTGCTCGGCCGGTCCCCCGCAGCGCGGGCACGCCGGGTCGGCGGGGTAGACGGCCACCGCGCAGTCGGCGCACCGGGAGCCGCGGAGTCGGCTCCCGGGGTCGGCCGCGGTGCTCAGCGTCCCTTCCACTGCGGTTCCCGCTTCTCCAGGAAGGCCGCCACACCTTCCGCCGCGTCCTCGGAGTTGAGCATCACGCCGACCGCGAGGTGCTCCATGACCATCAGCGACTGGATGTCGGCGTCGAGGCTGCGGTCGATGGTCATCTTGGTGATCCACATGGTGAACGGGCTCTTGTCGACCAGCTGGTCGGAGAACTCCTCGACCGTGGCGTCCAGCTTGTCCGCCGGCGCCGAGGAGTTGATGAGCCCGAACTCCGCGGCCTCCACACCGGTGAGCAGCTTGCCGGTGAGCATGAGCTCCTTGGTCTTGCGGACGCCGATCATGCGCGGCACCCGGTAGATGGGCCCTGCCCCGCCGAACAGTGCGCGGCGGATGTGGAAGTCGCCGATGAGGGCGTCGTCCGCGGCGATCGCGAAGTCGCAGGAGATCATCAACTCGAAGCCGCCCGCGGTGACATGGCCTTCGAGGACGGCGATGGACGGCGTCTTCATCGAGTAGAGCCGGTCGCAGACCTTCGCCGACAGCACGGCGACGTCGATGGCGGTGGAGCTGCCGATGAACTCGGCCTTGAGGCTGTCCAGGTCGAACCCGGAGCAGAAGGTGTTGCCCCGCCCGCGCAGCACCAGCACGCGCAGCTCGGGGTCGGCGTCGACCTCGGTGATGATCTCGTCGAGCCGGTTGAGGATCGGCACGGTCACGCAGTTCTTCTTGTGCGGCCGGTTCAGCCAGACCCGCGCGACGTGCCCGTCCCGCTCGAACTGGATCTCGTCTTCGACTGCCATGAGCTCCTCCAAACTGAACTGAATTCAGTACGATTCTGCGGGCAGTAGATGCCCCTGTCAATGGATCGGGAACCGCCACTCAGCCCGAAGTGCCGGTGAGGCCGAGCAGCCCGGCCAGCCGCAGACGGTGGTCGTCGGCGGTGCCGAACAGCGCCTCGTCCGCCCGCGCTCGGCGGACATACAGATGCGCCGGGTGTTCCCAGGTGAAGCCGATACCGCCGTGGAGCTGCACGTATTCGGTCGTGGCGAGGCGGTACGCGCCGGTGCAGGCCACCGCCGCCGCACTCGCGGCGACCGGCAACTCGGGGGTCCACTCAGCCAGGCAGGCGCTCGCGTACGCCGACGCCGACCGCGCCCCTTCCAACTCGACCAGCAGATCGGCCAGTCGGTGCTTGACCGCCTGGAACGAGCCGATGGCCCGACCGAATTGAGTTCGTTGCGAGACATACTCCAGGGTGGCGTCCAGGGCATGCGCACTGCCGCCGACATGCTCGGCGGCGAGCGCCACCCGCCCGGCGCCGAGGACGGCGTCGACGATTCCGGACACCTGCCCGGGCTCACCGACCGGTTCGGCCGGCGTTCCCCGGAAGCGGACGAGCGCCTGGCGGCGGGTGGGATCGAGAACGCGACGGGCCGTGCGATCACAGGTCGAGCCATGCGTCCCGTGCGGCGGCACCGGTTCACAGGCGAACAGCCGCTCCCCGTCCGGCGCCCGGGCCACCACCAGCAGCAGATCTGCGCCCTCGCCGTCGGGCACGAAGTCTGCCTCCCCGCGCAGCACCCAGCCGTCGGGCCCGCGCTCGGCCGTCACATCGGCGGCCTGCACGAACCCGGCGACCGTGGCCGTGACCGCACCGGAGGCGATCCCCGGCAACCAGCGCTCACAGGCCCGCCGATCGCCACTCCCCAGCAAGGCGTGCCCCGCCAGCACGACGGTCGACAGCAGCGGCGCCGGACACAGCACACGCCCGGCCTCCTCGAGAGCCACGGCGAGTTCGGCGAAGGTGTAACCCCCACCGCCGTACTCCTCCGGCAGAGCAAGCCCGTGCACCCCGATCTCCCCGGCGAGCCGAGCCCAGAGCGCCTGGTCGTGCCCGCGCGCACTCTCCACTTGCTTGCGCACTTCTTCGGGCCCACAGCTCTCGGCGAACAAGTCCCGCAGAACCGTCCGCAGTTGACGCCGCTCCTCGCTCTCCAGCAACACGGCCGGATCCACATCGAGCCGGTTCACACATGCCTCCTCGGTCGAACAAACTCCAGTTCCATGGGCGCCCCTTCAGGGGCGCGGGGCTGTGACATCGTGCGGCTCCGCCGCGTGGGCGCGACCAGCCACGACACACCCGCAGCGATCATCGAATCCACACCCCCGGACCCCTCACACCGTGAACCGCCCCCCGTTGGCAAGCACCACCGCCCCAACGAGATTCACCGCCTCATCACTCGCCAAGAACAACGCGACATCGGCGATCTCCCCCGCCGTCGCGTAGGGCCGAACCCGAGGATCGGCCAGGTCCTGCCGCAGCGCGGCAGGCGTCCGCGCCGCCATCCCCGTCTCGGTGGGCCCCGGCGCCACCGTGTTCACGCGGACGCCGAACGCGATCGCCTCCTTGGCGACGGCCTGGCTCAACGCGTGCGCACCGGCCTTCGAGGCCGCGTAGTGCGGATAGCCGACCGGAGCATCGAAGGCCGAGGAAGAACCAACGGTGACGATCGCACCGGACCGGCGGGGCGCCATGACCCGCAACGCGGCACGCAGGACATGGAAGGTGCCGTCCAGGTTGACCCGCATGACACGCCGCCAGGCGGCCCCGTCGAGCCGGGTGACGACATCGGGCGGCCGTTCGTCGAGCAGCGCCTCGGCGATCCACTGCTTCGCCTCCGGGTCGTCGACTCCGGCCGCGTGCACCACGACGTCCAGGCGCCCCCACGCCCGTACGACCTCTTCGACCGCGCGGTCGA
>NZ_LIQZ01000411.1 GCF_001418655.1 Streptomyces phaeochromogenes
GTGAAGCCGGCCCGCTCGGCGTCCTCGCACACGAGCTCGTCGTCGTCCACGAGCACCCGGATCTCACGGTTTCGGGCCAGCTCGCGGAGGATCTCCAGCTTGGTGCGCCGAGCGGGCCGGCTTCACCGTCGTACGGGCGCGCTGGGCAGCCGCGTCCGAGGCGCTGAAGGTCGCGCAGGAGCGGGAGGGGCGGACCTGAGGGGTTCGCCCCTCCCCGCTCGCCGCGGCGGTAAAGTTCCGTGGAGCTCGTAGAGGTCCGCGGATGTTCGAGAGGTCCTCGGAGGTCAGCCCGCGTCCTCCAGGCGGAAGCCGACCTTCAGGCCGACCTGGTAGTGCTTGATCTGCCCGTCCTCGATCTGGCCGCGGACCTGGGTGACCTCGAACCAGTCGAGGTTGCGCAGGGTCTGCGAAGCCCGGGAGATGCCGTTGCGGATCGCCTCGTCGATGCCCTCGTGCGAGCTGCCGACGATCTCGGTGATCCGGTAGGTGTGGTCGGACATGCGGGTGCTCCTCTCCGCCGTGGCCTGTGTGCCACGCGTCATTCCACGGTGCCGCACGAGGCGGGTGACCGCGAGATGTAGGCCCGAGGGACATGGGTCCGTACGGGTTCCCGCCCGGTGCGGGTCACCGGGCCGTGCTCAGCGACAGCGCGAACCTCCCTTGTGCGTCCGTCCACCAGTGCGTGAGGTCCAGTCCGGCCGCCGCCAGTTCCGTGCGTACGCCCTCCTCGCGGAACTTCGCCGACACCTCGGTGCGCATCTCCTCGCCCTCCGCGAAGTCCACGGCGAGGTCGAGCGCGGGGATCTTCACGGTCAGCGCCGAACGGGCGCGCAGCCGCATCTCGATCCACTCCCGCTCGGCGTCCCAGAGGGCGACATGAGTGAACTCGTCGGGGTCGAAGTCGGCGCCGAGTTCGCGGTCGACCACGGTCAGCACGTTCTTGTTGAACGCGGCCGTCACCCCGGCCGCGTCGTCGTAGGCGGCGACGAGGACCGACTCGTCCTTGACCAGGTCGGTGCCGAGCAGCAGGGCGTCGCCGGGCGACAGCAGGGAACGTACGGACGCCAGGAACGTGGCGCGTTCGGCCGGCAGCAGATTGCCGATCGTGCCGCCCAGGAACGCGACGAGCCGCGGACCGGGCGTGCCGGGCAGCACGAGACCGCCGGTGAAGTCGGCGATCAGCGCGTGAACGTCGAGCGAGGGACGCTCCGCGATCAGCGCCTGCCCGGCCTGGGTGAGCGCGCTCTCGCTCACGTCGACCGGCACGTACGTGTGCAGGTCGGGCATGGCGTCGAGCAGGTGACGGGTCTTGTCGGACGACCCGGAGCCCAGTTCGACGAGCGTGCGCGCGCCGGTCGCCTCGGCGATCTCGGCGGCCCGGGCGACGAGGATCTCGCGCTCGGCCCGCGTCGGGTAGTACTCGGGCAGTTCGGTGATCTTCTCGAAGAGCTCGCTGCCGTGCGCGTCGTAGAACCACTTCGGCGGGAGCGTCTTGGGTGTGCGGGTCAGGCCGTGCAGGACGTCGGCGCGCAGGGCGGCGTCGGTTGCGTCCTCGGGCAGGGTGCGGGTGACGAGGAACGGACTCACGTACTGGGCTCCTTGGGTGGGGCGGATGCCAGGTGTTCTTCCACGTCCTTGAGCGGGGTGAGCAGGACGTCGGTGCGGCTCGCGGCCAGCAGGGTGCGGTCCGGCACCTCCTGCCAGTGCGGATCGTCGTCGTACGGCTCGGACGCCACGACCGTGCGCCGGCCGGGCTCGGTCAGATACCAGAGCGTGTCGCCCCAGGCGGTGGCGGCGATCACCTCGCCGTTGGTGAGCAGGAGGTTGAGCCGCGAGCCGGGGGCCGCCGCCGCGACGTCGAGGACCGTGTCGGCGAGCGCCTGGCCCTCCTCGTCGCCACCGCGCAGCCGGTTCAGGACCAGCGCCCAGACGAGCGCCGAGTCGCAGCGCGCCTCCATCGACAGCAGGTCCTCGGCCGGCAGTGTCCGGGCCAGTGGGGCCAGGGAGCGCGGCCAGCCGGCGACCGCGCCGTTGTGGCTGAACAGCCAGGTGCCCGCGGCGAACGGCGCCGCCGCGGCCTCCCCGTCGGCGCTCGCCACGGTCGCGTCGCGCACCGCGGCGAGCAGCGCGCCCGAGCGCACCACCCGCCCGAGATCGGCGAACGACCGGTCGCCCCAGATCGGCCCGGTACGCCGGTAGCGCGCCGGCACCGGATCGCCCTCGGCATACCAACCGACCCCGAAACCATCGGCGTTGACGGTCCCGTGCTGTTGCCGCCGTGGCGCCCACGACTGCCGGAAGAGGCTGTGCGGCGGGTCCACGAGGAGCCGTCCGAGCCGCTCCTCAGGGCCCAGGAACGCGAGATGACGGCACATCAGACGGTCTCCGGATCGGCGTCACGGGCGGTACGGAACCCGGAGAAGATCTGCCGCCGGATCGGGTAGTCCCAGTTGCGGAACGTCCCCCGGCAGGCCACGGAGTCGACCGCGAACGAGCCGCCGCGCAGCACCTTGTACTCGGGCCCGAAGAAGACCTCCGAGTACTCCTTGTACGGGAAGGCCGAGAAGCCCGGGTAGGGGAGCAGATCGCTGGACGTCCACTCCCACACATCGCCGATCAACTGCCGTACGCCGAGCGGGGACTGGCCCTCCGGGTAACTGCCGGCGGGGGCCGGCCGCAGATGGCGCTGGCCGAGGTTGGCGTGCTCGGGCGTCGGGTCGGCGTCGCCCCACGGGTAGCGCGTGGAGCGGCCGGCCACCGGGTCGTGGCGGGCCGCCTTCTCCCACTCGGCCTCGGTCGGCAGCCGCCGGCCGGCCCAGCGGGCGTACGCGTCGGCCTCGTACCAACTGACGTGCAGCACGGGCTCGTTCGCCGGTACGAGCTCGGTGACACCGAAGCGCCGCCGCAGCCACTGCCCGCCCTCGCGGCGCCAGAACAGCGGCGCTTCTATGGAGTGGGTCTGTATGTGGGACCAGCCGGCGGGTGTCCACCAGCGCGGGTCGGTGTAGCCCCCGTCCGCCATGAACGCCTGGTACGCGCCGTTCGTGACCGGAGTCGTGTCGATGTGGAACGGCGGCACGAGCCGCTGGTGCGCGGGCCGTTCGTTGTCCAGCGCCCACGGCTCGGTGGACGTGCCCATCGTGAACGGGCCACCGGGGACCAGCACTTCGGACGGTCCGTTGAACGCCGGGTCGGGCATGGGGTCCGGCGCCGTCAGCGCCGCCGGGCCCCTGCGCAGCTGATGGGTGATCAGCATCGTCTCGTCGTGCTGCTGTTCGTGCTGGGCGATCATGCCGAAGGCGAAGCCCGCCTCGGTGAGCTGGGTGCCCGTGCCCTGGAACGAGGCGCTCTCCAGGACGTCCAGCGCCCGGCCGCGCACCTCGGCCGCGTAGTGGCGGGCCTCGGCGGGCGGCAGCAGCGGCAGCGAGGGCCGCTCGGAGCGCGGGTGCTCGAACGCGTCGTAGATGCCGTCGATCTCGGGCCGCATCGCGTCACGGCCGGCGACCGTCCGCAGCAGCCACAGCTCTTCCTGGTTGCCGATGTGCGCGAGGTCCCACACCAGCGGCGACATCAACGGCGAGTGCTGGGCGGTCAGTTCGGGATCCTCCACACAGGAGGTCAGGAGCGCGGTGCGGTCACGGGCCGTGGTCAGCGCCGCCAGCGCGCGCTTCCTGAGCGTCTCCGGGTCGGTGGGGGAGGAGTGGGTGTCGGGGTCGGTCATGTGCGGATGTCCTTCCCGGGGAGCAGGTGTTCCGTGCTCCGGAGTTCCGTGCCGTTGAACAGTCGGTCGGTGCCGTCGGCGTGGTCGAGGATGTCGTCGGCGGGGCAGCGGCCCCGGGCCACATAGCGGTCGGTGAACTCCGCGACCGCCTCCTGCACCACGGCGCTCGCGCCGATCCGGGGCAGGGCGTCGGCGGCTGCCGCGAAACAGGTGACGGCGGCCTCGCGCAACTCGGGGTCGGTCAGCCCCGCGCGGGCGGCTGCCGTCCACAGCGGGTTCTGCGGCGCGGGCAGCGAGCCGGCCCGCTCGGCGAGCGGCTTGACCGTCCGGTACGCGGTCTCGGCGGCCTCCGCGTCGTCGAACAGCGCGGCCGTCACGGCGAGCGGTACGATCCAGCCGTTCTCGCCCGGCTGCGCGTCGATCATGCGCAGCTCCAGATGGCCGCGCGGGCGCACCGGCGGGAACAGGGTCGTCTGGTGGTAGTCGAGATCCTCCCGGTCGGGCGGTGCGTCGGACCGGGTCCACGCACGGAAACTCAGCCCCTCCGGCACGTCCCAGGGACCGCTGGGCGCCCGGACGCACATCACCGGCGCGTCCAGGACGTGCCGGGCCCAGGCCGTCCGCGGATCGCCGTCGAGGGGCGGGGCGCTGGTGCGGCCCGGATCCATCGCGGCCCACAGGGACTGCCGGGTGGAGCGCCAGCCCGTGGGCTGCCCGCACGCCATCGGGGAGTGGGCGAACGCGGCCACCAGGACCGCGCCCAGCTGGTGCGCGAGCCACCAGCGCCGCCCGTGCCCGAGCGGGCCGGGCTCCTCGTACCCGGCGTCCAGACAGACCTGGACGGAGGCGGAGGTGCACATCATGGCGCGGCCCTCGGGGCCCGTACGGTCGAGGTAGGTCTCCATGGCGTCGTAGCGCGGGTCATGGAGGAAGCGGGTGGGCGGGTTCCAGGGATCCTGGCCGAGGCCGCTGAGGGCCAGGTCCGCCTCGCGCAGTACCGCGCGTACGGCGTCGAGGTCGGCGGACACGGACCCCACGCACTCCATCAGGGAGGCGGCGGGAGCGGAGCTGAGCTCCAGCTGACCACCCGGTTCGACGGTGAGCGCCGAACTCAGGGGCAGGGCCCGCAGGGCGGCATAGGCCGCTTCGAGACGTTCTGGTGGTACGGGGAGTCGCGGGGAACGCGACTCGTGGACGAGCCATTCGAGTTCCACACCGAGGAATCGGGGCGGGCCGGTCTTGAAGCAGATGCCGCGGACCAGCGCCTCCACTTCGGCCTCGGTGACGGCGGAGCGCCGGGGCTCCGTACAGTCACTCACCGAATCGGACATGTCGGGATCCTCCTGAGATTCCATCCATGCCGCCGGCCCGGCGTCGGATGGACCGGGCCGACAGTCGCTCGTCCCACCCAAGACCCTTACGGCGCCTCGCACAAGGGTGCGTATCGTCGCTTTTGGGGCCGGGAAACTCTGTTGCGGCGCCATACCAGGATCGCTCACCATGCGTTCATGAGCACGACGGGGGATACGACGGTGGATGTAACAGGGGAGTCGGGGGAGTCGGGGGAGATCGCGCGGGACGCGATCATGGCGCGTACAGGGGTGGCGCCATGAGTGCCCGCCTGCGCGGGATCGCGCGGCAGACGGAGGAGATCGTCGCGGCGGGTTCGTACCGCGCGTCCGACGGACGCACGGTGTCGATCGCCGCGGCGGTGGCCGCCGCGCGGCAGGGCACACGGATGTACGGGCCAGGTCCCGTGGAGACACCACCGACCGGCCCGGTGGACACGTTCTTCGAGGTCACGGGCGAGAGCAGCCTGGAGGCGGCGCGCCGCCTGACCGGCCCGGTGGCGGTCCTGAACTTCGCCTCGGCCCGGAACCCCGGCGGGGGCTATCTGAACGGCGCGCAGGCCCAGGAAGAGGCCCTGTGCCGGGCCTCCGCGCTGTACGCGTGCGTGGTGGAGGCCAGGGAGTTCTACGACCACCACCGGGCACACCGCGACCCCTTCTACACCGATCGGGTGATCCACTCACCCGCCGTCCCGGTCTTTCGCGACGACCGGGGACAGCTCCTGGACGAGCCGTACACCGCCGGATTCCTGACCGCCGCCGCGCCCAACGCCGGAGTGGTCCTGCGCACGGCGCCGGAGCGCGCGCCCGAGCTGCCGGGCGCCCTCGCGGCACGGGCCGAGCGAGTGCTGGAGACGGCCGCGGCGCACGGCTACCGACGGCTGGTGCTCGGAGCCTGGGGCTGCGGCGTCTTCCAGAACGACCCGGCGCAGGTGGCGGGCGCGTTCCGCTCTCTGCTCACGGACGGCGGCCGGTTCGCCGGCTCCTTCGAGCACGTCGTGTTCGGAGTCCTCGACCGTACGAAGGGTGCGGTGGTCCTCAGCGCCTTCGAGCGGGCGTTCCGGGAGGTACTGGAGACAGAGGTCCTGGAGACGGAAGTACTGGAGGAAAAGGCACTGGAGGCGAAGGCGGCTCAGCGCCAGCCGTAGCGCTCCCGCAGGCGGTGCACGACCGAGTTGAACCGCATCCGGTCCAGCGCGCACGCCTCCCGGCGCATCCCCTTCTCGTGCAGCCGCAGCACCCGGTCCACGTCCACCCAGGAGTCGCGACCCGACCGGTCCCACGGCCCGCTGCCGATCGGCACCCACTCCCGGTCACCGTCGTGCCGCTTGCTCGACAGCTGCACGGCGAGAAACGTCCCGGCGGCCTCACGGGCGACGACCAGCACGGGCCGGTCCTTCCCACGCCCGTCGTTCTCTTCATAGGGCACCCAGGTCCAGACGATCTCGCCGGGATCCGGGTCGCCGTCGTGCGCGGGCGAGTACTCGGTACGCACCTGACCCACCCGGCGCGGATCCGCTTCGACGGTGGCGGAGGGCCCGGAGTGCCCGGGGACGTCTTGCTCGGCAGAGGCAGTCACGGGGCACACGCTAACGCGAGCACTTTTGACGAGCCCCCGCGCCCCTTCGGTAGTTGCCCGCACCCCCTTGGCCAGGGGTACGGGCAACTGCCTTCTTGGGGGCGCGGGGCTGTGACACGTGCGGCTCCTCCCCCACTCTCGGCTTCGCTCGAGCGGGGGGACCCCCATCGTGGGCGCACTCAGCCACACCCAACCCGCACCCGGCCACCGACCGTTCTACGAATCCCCGTCCACCGGAACCTTCTGCGAAGGAGGAGCAGCCGGCGGCGCCACATGCCCGTTCACCGCCGAACCGTCCTTACCGGCCTGCCCGTTCTGATCCTGACCCATCGACGACAGCAACTGCCGAGCAAGCCCCAACCCCGTACCACCCATCGTCAACGCCTTGGCGAACATGTCGGACATCCCATCGGCCCCGTTCAGCAACACCATGTGCTCGACGTTCCCGAACGCGCCGGCCCCCGCCCGCACGATCTCCGGCCAGTTCTCGGCGAGTTGCTGCGCGACCACGGCCTCCTGGTTCTCCGCCAGCGCGGCGGCCCGCGCCTTGATGGCCGCGGCCTCCGCGAGCCCCTTCGCCCGCGCGGACTCGGCGATCGCGAGACCCCTGGCCTGCTGGGCGGCGGCCTCCGCCTCACCCGTGGCCCGGGTCGCCGTCGCGGCGGCGGCGCCACGCGCCTTGGTCGCCTCGGCCTCGGCACCGGCGGCCGTCGTGACCCGGGTAGCCTCCGCCGCGGCGGCGAGCTCCGTCTCCTTGGCCTTGGCCTGCGCCGCGGAGATACGGACATCGCGCTCGGCCTCGGCCAGCGTGCGCTTCTCGTACGCCTTCGCGTCCGCCGGCTTGCGGACGTCCGCCTGGAGCTGCTGCTCACGGCGGTGCGCCTCCAGCTCGGCGACGCGCGTCTCCTGGACCACGACCTCCTGCCGGGCCGCGGCGTCGGCGAGCGGTCCGGCCTGCCGGGCCTTGGCGGAGGCGTTGTCGCGCTCCGCCTGGTATCCGGCCTGGAGGATCTCGCTGTCCCGGGTCGCCTCCGACATCCGCGCGGCGGCCTGCTGTTCGGCCTCGGTGGCCCGCCGGTTGGCCTCGGCCTGCGCGATCCTGGCGTCCCGCTGGACGGCCGCCGCGTGCGGCATGGCCAGGTTCTTGATGTAGCCCGTCGGATCCTCGATCTCGTGGATCTGCAGCGAGTCGACGATCAGCCCCAGCTTCTCCATCTCCGTACCGCAGGCGGCCCGGGTCTGCCCGGTGAGCTTCTCGCGGTCGCGGATCATGTCCTCGACGGTCAACCCGCCGACGATGGACCGCAGGTGACCGGCGAACACGTTGTGCACCCGCTCCGACATCAGCTTCTGCTGGTCGAGGAAGCGGCGGCCCGCGTTGGCGATCGACACGAAGTCGTCGCCCACCTTGAAGATGACCACGCCCCGCACCTTGAGCGGGATGCCCTGGTGGGTCACGCAGTCCACGGACAGCTCGGTCTCGTTGAGGTCGAGCGAGAGTTTGCGCACCGCCTGGACGCCCGGCAGGACGAGCGTGCCGCGCCCGGTGACGATCCGGAAGCCCATGCCCTCCTCAAGGCCTTCGGTGCGGTGCTTCGAACCGGAGATGATCAGCGCTTCGTTGGGCTCCGCCACACGCCACATGAGCTTGAAGATCACCACGATGAAAATGAGCGCGAGGACCGCTGCCCCCGCCACGACGCCGACAACCATCGGCATACGCCCCCTGTTGGATGGTGCCCTTTCGGCACCGAACGAACGGAGTGTGCGCCCGGTCGGGCCCGGCGGTACAGACGCCGGCGACTCTTTGGCGCATCTTTGACGAGCATGACACGCTCACATGGCACAGAGGCTCACGGCCGGCTCAACTGTCGTACGCCGCCGACACGTACACCGTCCGCGGCGGCAGGTACTCGACCACCATCACCACCGTGCCCGTCTCGATGCGGTCCTTCGGGGATACGGGATAGGCGAGGAAGTGCTCGGCGCCACCGCGGACCCGGACGATCACCTCGCCGACGAGCCCCGGCCCGATCGTGCCGGTCACCCGTCCCATGAGGCCCACCATCGACGCGTCGTCCATGGTCCCCAGACTACGGGCCGGCGGGCGCCCCGAAATCAGGTACGGCGCCGTCCGCTTCACCGCTCGGCCGGCGCTCGTACCACCGCTGGTCCGCCTCCAACTGCGCGGCCAGCGACACGAGAACGGGTTCGCTGTTCGCGGGCCCGAGCAGCTGCGCGCCCACCGGCAGCGAGCCGTCGACGAACCCCGCGGGTACGTTGACGCCCGGCCAGCCCAGCACGTTCCACGGCCAGGCGTACGGACAGGCGGCGATCATGGCCCGGTCGGTCCCGAAGCCGCTCAGCTCGTGCAGGGCGCCGATCCGCGGCGGGGGAGCGGCGGTCGTCGGCGCGAGCACCACGTCGTACGTGTCGAAGAGCGAGCCGATGCGCCGGTGCAGCCTCGCCTCGGCGCGCCGGGCCAGCCGCAGCGGGGCCCCGCCGAGCAGCCGGCCCAGCCGGGCGGCTTCCAGGGTGCGCCGGTCCAGCAGGTCGGGATGAGGCGTCTCGCGGACCCGCTCGGCGATCCCGGCCGTGGCGCGCGGGACGAAGGCCAGCCCGATCTGCCCGTACGGCGGATCGGCCTCCTCCACCTCGTGCCCGAGCGCGGTCAGCCGCTCCGCGAGCGCGAGGACCCGGGCGCGTACGTCGGGTCGCAGCCGTGCGGGCAGCGCGGTGAACGGCGGTTTCAGCGAGAGCGCGATGCGCAGCCTGCCCGGGTCCCGGCCCACCGCGTCCGACACGCGCAGCGCGGGCGGGCGGTGCAGATCGCGCTCGTGGCTGCCGCTCGCCGCGTCCAGCAGCAGCGCGGCGTCGTGGACCGTACGGGCGAGCGTGCCGTTGACCGTGATCCCGTGGAAGGACTCCGCGCGCGGCCAGGTCGAGATGCGGCCACGCTGCGGTTTGATGCCGATCAGATGCGTCCAGGAGGCCGGGATCCGCACCGAGCCCGCGCCGTCCGAGCCCAGCGCGGCGGGCACCAGACCGGCCGCGACCGCTGCCGCCGAGCCGCCGGACGAACCGCCCGGCGTGTGCCCGGTGTGCCACGGGTTGCGGGTCTCGCCGAAGGCCGGCCCCTCGGTGAAGGGCCACTGTCCGAACTCGCAGGTGTTGGTCTTGCCGACGACCACGGCCCCGGCCGCCCGCAGCCGCCGCACCGCCTCGCCGTCCTCGGCCACCGGCGGGAACTCCCCGCGGCAGCCGAACGCGGTCGGCTCGCCCGCCACGTCCATGTCGTCCTTGACCGCCACCGGCACCCCGAGCAGCGGTCGGCGTTCGCCGGCCGCCAGCTCCTTGTCCGCGGCGTCGGCCTCGGCCAGCGCGGCCTCGGCACGCACCAGCCGGAAGGCGTTCAGCGTGCCCTGAGAGGCCTCGATCCGGGCGAGGGCCTCCTCGACGAGCGTCCGCGAGGACACGGATCCCTCGGCAAGGGCGCGGGCACACTCCGCGAGCCCCGGGGCACGGTCGGGAGTCACGGGAGTCATACGGCCACCTCCGGGAGCGCGTTGTCTACTGAACGGTAACGTCAAGGCGGTCCCAGCGGTACGGGAAGGACAACTTCCCTCGCGGGGCGGCGATCCGCCCGTCCACGGCACCGCCCCCACCGGTCGGACGGTGCGTCGGGCCTTGACTTTGAGAGTGCTCCAAGATCTACCGTCGCGACAGTCGGTGACGGTCCGACGATGAGCCCAGGGTGACGGAGACGGACATGCGGGTCGGCGTACACATCAACCGGTTCAACCACCCCCGGGGCGCGGCGGCGCTCGGTCCCGAGCTGGCCGCCGCGGGAGCCGCCGCCGAGGCGGCGGGCGTGAGCTGGATGTCGGTCATGGACCACTACTTCCAGATGGAGTTCAACGGCGGCGCCGAGAGCGACATGCTGGAGGCCTACACGACCCTCGGCTTCCTCGCGGCCCACACCTCCACGGTCCAGCTCGGCACGCTGGTGACCGGTGTGACGTACCGCCATCCAGGGCTGCTCGCCAAGATCGCCACCACGCTCGACGTCCTGTCCGGCGGCCGGGCCACCCTGGGTATCGGCGCGGCCTGGTACGGCCGCGAGCACGAGGGCCTGGGCGTGCCGTTCCCGCCGCTCGCGGAGCGCTTCGAGCGTCTTGAGGAGACCCTGCGGATCTGTCTGCAGATGTGGGACCCGGAGGCCGACGGGCCCTTCGAGGGCAAGCACTACCGGCTCGCCGAGACGCTCTGCGTACCGGCGCCGGTGAGCACTCCGCGTCCGCGGATCATGATCGGCGGGGGCGGCGAGAAGAAGACCCTCCGGCTGGTCGCCCAGTACGGGGACGCCTGCAACCTCTTCGCCTCGACCCCGGAGGAGGTCGCGCACAAGCTGGACGTCCTCCGCGGGCACTGCGACGCCGTGGGGCGCGAGTACGCCGACATCCACAAGACGCTCACCCACTCCGGCGACCCGCGGGGCGAGGCCGAAGTCGACGCCTTCACCCGGGAGTTGGAGGGCTACGTCAAGCTCGGCATCGAGACCGTGATCCTCGGCCCGCGCGTGGACGAGCCGGCCGAGTGGATCGAGCAGAGGGTGGCCCCGGTGGTCGGGCGACTGGCCGAACTCGGCTGAACCGCAAGGCGTTTGGTGCGGCCCGACCACCGTGCTTGGCGCGCAGGAGCTCGGGCGAGGCCTGACCGTAGGGCCTCGGGCGCGCCGCCTAAGCCGGCTGGCGGCGCGCCAGCGCGACGAACTGCTCCAGCACCCGGGCCACCCCGTCCTCGTCGTTCGAGGCGGTGTGGAACCGTGCCGCCCTCCTGACCGACGGATCGGCGTTGGCCATGGCGTACGAGCGGCCCACCGCTCTGAGCATGGGCAGGTCGTTGGGCATGTCACCGAACGCCGCGATGTCGTCGGGGCGTATGCCGAGCCCGGCGCTCCAGGCGGTCAGCGCGCTGGCCTTGGTGACCCCCGGCGCGCTGAACTCCACGAGCGCGAGCCCCGTGGAGTGCGTGGTCTCGGCGTCCGGTCCCGCGCTGACATGGGCCCGCGTATGGAAGTCGCGCAACGACAGCGTCGGATGGTGCGCCAGGACCTTGAGGACCGGACGGTCAGGGGCCCTGGCCAGCAACTCCTCGGCGTTGCCGATCAGTTCGACCTCGGACTCCCCGTACGACCACGCGGGGTACGCCGGTTCGTGGCCGAAGACCGTCTCGTACTCGAAGGCGAAGGACACACCCGGCACCGCCGCGCGCACCCGCGCCACGAGCGGGGCCACGGAGGCGGCAGGGAACGGTGACAGCCGTACGGGCGTGCCGTCGGGCGCGTACACGGCGGCGCCGTTGGCGGTCACGGCGAAATGCCGGCCGATGTCGCGGTGCAGGGCGGGAAGGCCGCGCGGGGGACGGCCGGTGACGAGGGCGAGGCGGATCCCCGCCGCCTCGGCCGCCGCGAGCGCGTCCGCCG
>NZ_LIQZ01000412.1 GCF_001418655.1 Streptomyces phaeochromogenes
TGCGCCCCCAGACCCCCCTTTCGGCCTGAACGGCCTCGTCCTCAAACGCCGGACGGGCTGAATGTGTCGGCCCGGGCTGCGGAATCTTCAGCCCCTCCGGCGTTTGAGGAGCGGGGGTTCGGGGGCTGGCCCCCGAAAAGGGACGGGAATGGGTAGGGGCGGCGGGGGCGAAGGAATAAAGCGGAGCCATCCTCCTGTTAGGGAAGGCGCGGACAACGCGTCGTACCAAACAGGAGGACCCCCGTGGCGGCACCGGACCACACCACCAGCGAACCCGACGAGATCAGGGCGGAGGCGAAGGGGACCGCCCAGGTGCCCCTCTCCGTCCTCGACCTGGTCACAGTCGGCGCAGGCCGCACCGCGACCGACGCCCTCCGCACCAGCGTCTCCCTCTCCCGCCTCGCCGAGAGCAGAGGCTTCCACCGCTACTGGGTGGCCGAACACCACTCCATGCCGGGCGTGGCCTCCACCTCCCCGGCCGTGATCCTCGCCCACCTCGCCGCCCACACGACCCGCATCCGCCTGGGCTCGGGCGGCGTCATGCTCCCGAACCACGCCCCCCTGGTCATCGCGGAGCAGTTCGGCACGCTGGAGGCGATGGCCCCGGGCCGCGTAGACCTGGGCCTCGGCCGGGCCCCGGGCACGGACGGCGCCACAGCCGCGGCCCTCCGCCGCACCGACCGCCTCAACGAAGGCGCGGACGACTTCCCCGAGCAGCTCGCGGAGCTCACCCGCTTCCTGGACGACGACTTCCCGCCCGGCCACCGCTACGCCCGCATCCACGCGGTCCCGGGCCCGATCCAGGCGACCTCCCCCGGCGGAGTCCAGTCCCCGCACCGCCCGCCGATCTGGCTGCTCGGCTCCTCCGGCTTCAGCGCCCGCCTCGCGGGCACCCTCGGTCTGCCCTTCGCCTTCGCGCACCACTTCTCGGCGCAGAACACGGTCCCGGCGCTCGACCTCTACCGCGAGTCCTTCCGCCCCTCGGCCGTACTCGACTCGCCCTACGCCCTGATCGGCGTCTCCGCCCTCGCGACGGACGACGAGAAGGAGGCCCGCCGCCAGATCATGGCCGCCGCGCTGAACATGGTCCGCCTGCGCACCGGCCGCCCCGGCCTGGTCCCCACCCCGGAGGAGGCGGAGGCGTACGAGTTCAGCCCGATGGAGCGGGAGTTCGTCGACTCCTGGAACACGAACGTCATCCACGGCACCGCCGACGAGGTCCGCTCCGGCCTCGACGACCTCCAGAAGCGCACCGGCGCCGACGAGCTGATGCTCACCGCCAACGCCCACAGCAGCGACGTACGCCTGCGCTCGTACGAACTGATCGCGGACGCGTACCAGTTGCCCACGGCCGGAGAGACCGAGGCCGGGGAGCCTCAGGCCTGAGAGCAGGCCGCCGCCGTCAACAGCGCGGAGATACGATCCGGCGCCACCGGCCGGGAGTAGAGCCACCCCTGGCCGGTGTCGCAGCCGATGCGTCGTAGACGGGACGCCTGTCCCGCCGTCTCCACGCACTCTGCGGTGACCGTCAGACCGAGCCGGTGCGCGAGCTGGATCATCGCCTCGACGATGACCTCGTCCGCCGGGTTGGACCGGGCGTCCGGACCCGCGCCGTTCTCACCGGTCTCGTACTGGAAGCCCCGCACGAACGACCCGTCGAGCTTCAGGACCGAGACGGGCAGCCGGCTGAGGTAGGCGAGGTTCGAGTACCCGGTGCCGAAGTCGTCGATCGCGATGCGTACGCCCATGTCGCTGAGGGCCTGGAGGGCTTGGAGCGGCCGGCCCGCGGAGCCCATCACCGCGGACTCGGTGAGCTCCAGCTGGAGGAGGTGCGGGGCGAGGCCGGTCTCCGCGAGGGTCGCCGCCACGTCCGCCACCAGGTCGGAGTCCCAGACCTGACGCACCGCCACGTTCACGCTGACGAAGATCGGTTCCGCGTCCGGGTGGTCCAGCTGCCAGCGGCGCGCCTGCCGGCAGGCGGTGGCCAGCACCCAGCGGCCCAACTGCACGATCGAACCGTCTTCTTCGGCAAGTCCGATGAACCGATTCGGCGTCAGTGTGCCGAACTGAGGATGGTTCCATCGCACCAGCGCCTCGACCCCGCGCACCCCGCCGTCCTCCATGCACACGAGCGGCTGGTACTCCAGCGCGAACTCGCCCTTCTCGATGGCCGGGCGGAGCGTGGAGGAGAGGGCCTGACGGGTCATCCGGTGGGCGTTGCGCTCCGGGTCGAAGAGCGTCCAGCGGGACTTGCCGTCGGCCTTCGCCCAGTACAGCGTCGTGTCGGCGGCCTGCATCAGACCGGTCGCGGTGGTGCCGGCCGCGTGCCGCTCGACGACACCGATCGAGGCCGAGACCGACAGCCGCTGCCCGGACAGGTCGAACGGCACCTGCAAGGACTTCAGTACGGAGTCGGCGAGGTCCGCGAGCTGCTCCGTACCCGTGGAGTCCTCGACCAGCAGTGCGAACTCGTCGCCGCCGAGCCGGGCGACCAGCGGGGTGGCCGCTCGCGCGTAACCGGCCTCGTTCGCGCAGCGGGTCAGCCGCTCGGCGACGGCCGCGAGCAGCCGGTCGCCGACGCGGTGGCCGAGCGTGTCGTTGACCGCCTTGAACCCGTCGAGGTCCAGATAGCAGAGCCCGATCCGGCCGGTTCCGGATTCCTCGTACGCCTCCGCCTCCAGTGCGGCCGAAAGCCGCTCGAAGAACAGGGTGCGGTTGGGCAGCCGGGTCACCGGGTCGTGCATCTGGAGGTGGCGCAGCCGGGCCTGGAGTTCGCGGCGGGCACTGATGTCGGAGACCGAGAGCAGCACCGCGCGCTCCTCCTCGGGCAGCGGACTGACCGTCACCTGAGCCCAGAGGGAGTGGCCGTCGGGGTGTTTGAGGCGTCGGGTGCAGCGGAGTCTGGCCTGCCGGCCGCGGAGCACCTCGCGGTACGCGTGCCACGTACGGGCGTCCGAGGCGAGGTCCACCAGGTCGGCGGCGATCCGGCCGGTGAGCCCTTCCGGGCCCGTGCCGAGGAGCGCGGCCAGGGTGTCGTTGGCCGTGACGACCAGGCCTTCCCGGTCCACGACGGCCATCGCGAGGGGAGCGGCGGCGAAAGTGGCGCGGAATGTACGTGTGCCGGCCTCGGTGTCGGTGCCGGCACGGGTTCCGGCGCCGGTACTGGGGTGGGGATGGGGATGGGCGTCGGCACGCGGATCGGTGCCGGTGTGGGGGTGGCCGTCGGCCTCGAAGTCGATCCCGGGGCGCGGCGGGAGGCCGGCCGGCGCAGCGGCCGAGAGCCGCGCCGGAAGACCAGCCGACAGGCCCGCCGAGAGACCCGAGGGGAATCCGGCGAGGAAGTCGGCCGGAAGCCCGGCCGGTAGCTCGGCGGGCAGCCCCGCCGAGAGGTCCAGAGGGGGTGCGACCAGGGATTCGACGCGTGGGGCCCGTTCCTCGTGAGGAGGGGTCCCGACGCGACGAGAGGCCGCGATGTGACTCTCTGTGACGGCCGGCCGGACGAGGTCTACCGCGGGCGCCGGCCCATCGGACGTTCCGCTCACCGTTCGCTCCCGCTGTGCACTCGTTCGTCGTACAGGTCTCGTCGGGGGGTCGGCCGGTGGTGGACGGCCGCTCTAGCCGTGTCCGCGCAGGAAAGTGTGCCGATCATAGAGGTTGGCCGTAGGGCCTTCCAGCTACTGTCCAGTGTCCCGGATGAACCCCTCTCTCTGACAGATCGTTTCTGCCCGCAGCTGGACGGGTTCCTTCCCTGGTCGATCACTTGTGACGTTCCGTGAGTGCTCGGGGTGTCGGCGTGTCCTGGCGCCCCCCTGGCGCTCCCCGATGTTCTCGGTCGGATGTCGGCCCTCTCACTCCTTTGGTTCAGATAAACAGGGCGTAAACGATCAAACCGGCACAGGCTGGGTGCGGTATCCCGAATTCCGCATCCGGAGGTCGACGTGCCGCGTCTGCTCCCCCTCAAGGGGCTCACCCGTGGCGGGGTTCGACCCCGTTGGCGAGGCCTCGGTCGGCCCGGTCCGGGGCGGCCCGGTCCAGGCCGGCGTGTACCGGCATGGTGGGGGCAGACCTGGCGTGAACGGTGGTGGCACGCGCCCGCGGCCGTGTTCACCTCGATGACGGCCCTCGCCGCCACCTCCCTCGTGACGGGCCCCTCGGTCGCCGTCCCGCTCTCCATGCCGTGCGCCCTCAAGCGCACCGAGGCGCACCACTCGGAGGGCCTGGACACCTGGAACGCCGCCTACCCGCGCCCCACCAGACGCCTCGACGCTGTCATGGTCTTCCTCTCCTTCCCGGACGCCGACCCGCTGACCACGCCGGACGAACTGACGGCCGATTACTTCCCCGCCACCAGCCGCTTCTTCGAACGGGCCTCGTACGGCAGGTTCCAGCTCCGCCCGCACCCGCTCACCGAGTGGATCCGGATGCCACGGGCCTCCACCTCGTACGCCATACAGCGCGACTGGAACGCGGCGGCGCGCTCGGCGTATCTGCGCGACGCCCTCGCCGCGGCGGACGACCGGGTCGACTTCTCCCGCTACGACATCGTGTACTTCGTCGCCGACCCGGACGCGCCCGGCGTGGACTCGGACGCGACGAAGGTGGTGAACATGGACACGCCGCTGCGGGCCGACGGGAAGGACATCCGCCGGGTCGTCACTGTCTTCGAGAAGCATCCGCCGGACCGGCTGGTCCTGGCCCACGAGACCGGACACGTCTTCGACCTGCCCGACCTCTACCACCGCCCCGCCGACGGCAAGGGCGACTGGGACACGTACGTCGGCGACTGGGACCTCATGGGCAGCCAGTTCGGCCTGGCGCCCGACCTGTTCGGCTGGCACAAGTGGAAACTCGGGTGGCTGGAAACACGCCAGGTGGCGTGTGTGCGGGACGCGGGCGGACGGGGTACGCGGCTGACGCTGGAGTCTCTGGGGGCCGGGCCCGGGGTGGCCGCGGCGGGTTCCGAGGCCTTCGTGAGGGCGGGTGTTCCCGGTGCCGGGCCGGAGTCGCAAGGCATGGGATTCGGGTCCGGGAACGGGACGAAACTGGCGGTGGTGCGGACCGGGCGGGACAGCGCGGTCGCCTTCGAGGCGCGCGGGCCGGTCGGCAACGACGCGTCGGTCTGCTCACAGGGAGTGCTCGTCTACCGCATCCGCGGCGGGACCCAGTCCGGCGGCGGCCCGATCGAGGTCGTCGACGCGCACCCCTCGTCCGCGGCCTGCTGGGACGACTCGGTCTATCCGCCGCTCGCCGACGCGCCGGTCGGCCTCGGGGAGAGCTTCACCGTGCCGGGCGAGAACGTACGCGTCGAGGTCGAGGACCGGACGGCTTCGGGGGCGTGGACGGTGACGATCTCCACCGGGAGCTGACCTCCTGGACGGCATGCGGGCACGCGAAAGGCCCCTCGCTCTCGCGAGGGGCCTTTCACCGTCTGTGCGCCGCCAGGGACTCGA
>NZ_LIQZ01000413.1 GCF_001418655.1 Streptomyces phaeochromogenes
CAGCCCCGCCCGATCCGTCCCCACCTTGCGGTATACCGCCGACAGCAGCCGCACCACCGCCGGCTCCTCGGTGTGCAGCTCCTCGGCGATACCGGCCAGGGTGCGACCGCGCACGGTGAGTGCCGCGGCCGCGCGTTCGCGGGCGGTGAGCGTGTCCGTCTCGGTGCTGTGGAGACGGCGCGGCCGCAACCCGGCGGCGGCCAGTTCGTCGCGCGCGGCTTCCACCAGCCCGTCGGCGCCGCACTGCACCGCCGCCTCCAGCCCCCGGTAGAGGTGCTCGGCGGCTTCCTTCGGGCGGCCCGTGCGCCGCAGCTCCGTGCCGAGGGAGACAAGGGCGCAGGCCAGTTCGTACGCCGCCGGCGAGCGTTCCAGATGGCCGACGGACTCTTCGAGGAGTTTCACCCGGGTCGAGCCCGAGGAGACGTCGGCCGCGGCACGCAGTGCCTGGCCGATCGCCGACGGCGCACCGAACAGCCGGGCCCGGCCCACGGCCTCGAACGCCGTGGTCACCGCCCGCTCCGGTGCATCGTGGCTCTCCGCACGGGCGAGGTGCAGCTGCCAGGGGCACCAGGACGGATTCCGCATGCCGCGTGGGTCGAGGCGGCGCCCGGCGGCGGCGAGTTCGACGGCCGCGTCCTTCGTCAGCCCCCTGGCCAGCAGCAGCTCGCCGTACACGGTCTGGGCGTCGGGGAAGACGACGGCGGCAGGGAAGGGCTCCCCGAAGGCGTACTCCTCGGCGGTCCGGGTGGCCTCGGTGATCCGGCCGCGGGCGAGCAGGATCTCGATGAGGGTGCCGACGGCGTACCAGTGGGCGGGCGTGCCGGGCCCGACGCGTTCGGCGAGCCGGAGGCCCGCGCGTACGAAGTCCTCGGCCTCGGTGAGACGGCCGCGGCGGAAGCGCAGGTACCCGAGGAGGGTGTAGCCGAAGGACAGGTGGGCCCCGTGCCAGCCCTGCCGTTCGAAGTCGGCGATCCCGGCGGCGAAGAGTTCCTCGGTGCGTCCCGGCCGGTCCGCGTACATGAAGGTGAGGGCGACAAGGACGGGTACCTCGAAGCCGCGGTCCGCCTCGGCCCAGCCGAAGCCGCCGGCGAGGGCGCGTTCGGCATGGTGGATCGCGATGTGGGCGGGTTCGCCGCGCAGGGTGGCGTCCCAGGCGCGCAGGCCGATGACATAGCGCTCGGTGAGGTCGCGGCCGGTCAGCCGGTCGGCGAGCCGGGCGAGGCGGCGGGAGCGGGCCGGTGAGTCGGGCTCGTCGGCCCGGAAGGCGTCCCACATGAACTGCTCGGACTGCATGCGCAGCCGTACGCGGGCGTCGCCGGTCACCTTGATCTCGCGGGAGAGGGCGTCGGAGGCCTCGGCGAGGCGGTCGCTGTGGGCGAGTACCTGGGAGAGCCGGTAGACGATGTTGTGCCGCAGCTCGGTGTCAGCGATGGGTTCTTCGAGTGCGGCCCGCAGGTGGTTGACGGTGGTCGCGGGTTCGGTGAGCAGGGAGGCGCTGCCGAGCTCGTACAGCACGGCGGCCCGTTCCCCGGCGGGTGGGGGTTCGCGCAGCGCGCGGGCGAGGTGGCGGCGGGCCGCGTCCGGGGCTCCGGCGCGCAAGGTCTCGCGGGCAGCGGCGCGCAGCTGCTGGACGACCCAGACGTCGCCGTCGGGGTGGGTCTCCATGAGGTGCCGGGCAGCGGCGGCGGAGCCGAGGCCGGCGTCGACGACGCATCAGGCGGCCTGGCCGTGCAGGGCCACCCGTACGCCCCGGGGAATGGCCCGGTAGACGGCGGTGGCGATGAGCGGGTGGACGAATTCCAGGGTGTCGGCGCCGGTGAGGATACGGGCGCCGCGCAGGGCGTCCGCCGCGTCGGCGGCCTCCTCCGAGCCGAGGCCCGCCACGGCCGCGGCCAGCGCCGGAGGGATCTCGGTGCCGAGGACGGCGCAGGCCCAGGCGAAGCGGACGGTGGAGGTGCCGAGGCGTTCGAGGCGGGTGACGAGTCCGCTGCCCTTGACCGCGGCGGCCAGGTCGCGCAGCAGATGTGCCCCGGCCTCGGTGGGGGTCAGACCCCGGTCGCGTACCTTCGCGGTGAGTTCGACGGCCTCGAACGGGTTGCCCGCGGTCACGGCCCAGCATTCGCGACAGAACGCGTCGTCCGCCTGTGTGCCGAGGGATTCGCGCACCAGATGGGCGACGGCGACCGCGCTGAGCGGTTCCAGGTCGAGGGGGCGCCCGCCTGCGCGGCCGGGCAGGCCCCTGAACGGCTCTGCGTGGTCCGGGAGTTCGTCGGGACGGTAGGCGACGACGAGCAGCAGCGGCAGTTCCTCGGCGCGGGGTGCGAACGCGGCGAGCCACTGAAGTGACTCGGCGTCGGCCCAGTGCGCGTCGTCGAGGACGAGCACCATCGGCGCGCGCCGGACCGCGAGGTGCGTGAGCACCCAGTCCAGGCCGTCGCGCAGGCCCTGCTGGTCGGGCGGTGCACCCTCGGCGGGGGCGCACAGGCCGAGTGCGGGGCCGACGATGGCGTACCAACTGCCCAGCGAAGCACGGAGTTCGGCCTCCGGGATACCCGCGAGCTGGGGCTGCAGAAGCTGGCGTGCGACGTGGAAGGCGACGCGCTGCTCCTGGTCGCCGCCGCGCGCGGACAGCACCGTGCAGCCTTTGGCGGTGGCGCGACGGCGTACTTCGGCGAGAAGGGTGGTCTTGCCGATTCCGGCGCGTCCGGCGAAGGCGAGCAGCCCGCCGCGGGGCCGGTCGTACGGTTCGGTGACGTCCCGAGCCGGGCCGATGCCCCCCTGACGATGACTGGCGCCGTTCCGACGAGAGTCGGTGACATCTCGACGAGAGTCGGTGACGTCTCGACGAGGACCGGTGTCACCTCGTTGACCGTCCGAACGGGTGCGTCCGCCGTCCGTTCCCAGCCCGGTGACCTCGTCCAACGCCTCGTCCACAGCCGCGAGTTCACTCTCGCGCTCGAAGAGCGTCCTTCTGCTCCGCATGCCGCGCTGACCCATGCCGCACCCCCTGCCACGGTGGCGCGACCGGCGCGGGGAGACGATGCGCTCCGTGACCTACAGGCACCTCAGCGTACGCCCGGAGCCAGTGGCGTGGACCCGTTCGGCCGTTACTGACCGGAGCGTTCGGCCAGCTGTTCCAGCAGGGCGACGGCCTCGGCGGCACGCTCGTGCGGCACGAAGAGGTGATCGTGGTGGAAGCCCGCGACGACGTTGCAGCTCAGGCCCGCTTCGGCCAGTGCCTGCGCGACGGCGGCGGTGAGGCCGACGGCATCCAGCGCGGAGTGGATGCGCAGGGTGATCCAGCCGGCCACGAAGTCGTACGTCAGACGCGCGGCGTCGGCGTCCTCCTGCTGGACGACGAGGGTGAGGCCCTCGTCCTCGACGACGGTGACGACCGGTGAGAGTCCTGGTGGCGCAGTGGTCCCTGGGACGGTGGTGAAGACGAACCGGCCGGGGTGCAGGGCGGGTGCCATACCGCTCAGCAGTCGACCGAGATCACGTTCCGCGCTCTTGCCGCCAGGACCGCCCATACGCGAAGGCTATGCCGTTTTCTTGTGTCGTTCGTGGTGGCGGGCGACACGGGCGCGGTTGCCGCACGAGGGCTTGCACCATTCCTGACGGGGGTGGTCCTTGAGGAAGTAGCGCACACAGCGCGGCGCGTGGCAGGCGCGCAGCCGCTGCCGGTCGGGGCTCGCGAGGAAGGCGATGGCCGCGCGGGCGAGGGTCGCGGTGAGCTCGGCGTCGCCGTGCGCGGGTTCCTGGCGTAGGACGGGGTCGGCGCCCTCCGTCCACGACAGGACGGGGACGGTCGGGGTCAGGGCCGCGCGGGTGTTGAGCCGCTCGACGGCGTCCCGTACGGGCATGAGCCGGGCGGCGTCGGCCGGGCTCGGCTCACCGGGGAGCACTGCGCGGGCGAACAGGGCACGCACGGCGGCGCGCACATCCCGTACCGCGGCCAGATCTGTGTCGTCGGCCTCGAACCCGTGGGCGCCGGTCTCCGGACGCTCACGCACCCAGGCGGAGAGGCCCTCCGCGGTGGCGAGGTCGTCGGCGACTCCACCGTGGCCGTCGTGGCGGATGGTGAGGGCGAGATCCAGGGCGAGGCGGGCGTCCGCGCCGATCGGGGCGTTCATGGGCTAATGATACGGTCAATCTCATCCATTAGCGCACGCGCGCACCCGTAGGCGCCCGGGCGCACCTATGAGCGCCCGAGCGGGGAGTATGCCGGTGGAGGATCTGCGTCAACTGCTGCGTGGCCTGGAGGTGTTCGCGGGCGAGCTGCCCGTGTTCGACCCGTCCGGGGCCCCGGAGACACCGGCGGAGCTTTTCGCCGAGTGGCTGCTCGCCGCCGTGGACGCCGGGGTGCGCGAGCCGCACGCCATGACCGTCTCCACGGCCGGTGCCGACGGGAATCCCACGGCGCGGACCCTGATCCTCAAGGGGCTCGGTCCTGACGGCTGGCGGTTCGCGTCGGACAGCGGCAGCGTCAAGGCCCGAAACCTGGCGGAGCGGCCCTACGCGGCGCTCACCTTCTACTGGTCGCCGCTCGCACGGCAGATCCGGGTACGTGGACCGGTCGCGCCGGAGAGTCCCGAGGACAGTGCGGCCGATTTCCTGGCGCGGAGTGCCGGTGCTCGCGCGGAGGCACTGCTCGGCCGTCAGTCGGGGCCCCTCGCGGACCTCGCCGAGCGCGACACCGCGGTGAAGGAGTCGCTGGCCCGGCTGGAGGCCGAGCCGGATCTCGTGGCGCCCGGCTGGACGCTGCACTCGGTGCGCCCCGAGTCCGTCGAGTTCTGGCAGGGCGACAAGGAGCGACGGCACACGCGGCTGGTGTACGTGCGGTCCGGGGAGGGCTGGGACAAGCAGTTGCTGTGGCCCTGAAGGAGACGGCCGCCGCACAGCCGTGACGAGACGGCGGCAGGCGTACGGCCCTGACCGGGCCGACTGCCCGCGAAAGGCCCGTCGGCGACCTCGGTTTCCCGGGACCGGCCTCGCTCAGGCCCCGCCCCGGGAAACGGCCGAAGATCGCGTGGCCCGGACAGGGGAAGAAAACGCCCCTCTCCTCGGGTCAGGCTCCCCCACGTCCTCTCACGTGAGGTCGAACTCCCCTTCCCGCGCCCCCGACACGAACGCGCCCCATTCCGCGGGCGTGAAGATCAAGGAGGGGCTTTCCGGGCGGCCACTGTTGCGCATCGCGATGAAGCCTTCGACAAAGGCGATCTGGACATCCCCCTGTCCGCGGCTGCTGGAATGCCAGTCGGCGCTGCTGAGGTCAAGCTCCGGCTTGTCCCAGCCCGCGAGCGGGTGCTGCTGGATGGTGCTCTCGGCCACGTCCGTGCTCCTCCCGGTTCGTCGTCCGCGGCCAGCCTAGCTTTCGGTCGATGCCCCGCACAGGCCACGTGAGGGGGACACCGTCACGAGGTGGGCGGCGTGGCTCCGACCAGCCACATCGAGAAGAACTGGGACCCGCCGCCGTAGGCGTGTCCGAGGACCCGGCGGGCACCGTCGACCTGGTGCTCCCCGGCCTGTCCACGCACCTGAAGTGCGGCTTCCGCGAACCGGATCATTCCGGAGGCCCCGATCGGGTTGGTGGAGAGCACCCCGCCCGACATGTTCACCGGCAGGTCCCCGTCGAGTTCCGTGACCCCGGATTCGGTGAGTTTCCACCCCTCGCCCTCCGCGGCGAAGCCCAGGTTCTCCAGCCACATGGGCTCGTACCAGGAGAACGGGACGTACATTTCCACCGCGTCGATCTCGCGGCGGGGGTCGGCGATACCGGCCTGCCGGTACACGTCGGCCGCGCAGTCCTTGCCGGCCTGCGGCGAGACGAAGTCCTTCCCCGCGAAGAGAGTCGGCTCGCTGCGCATCGCGCCGCCGTGCATCCAGGCTGGCGGACGCGGCGAACGGGCCGCTCCCGCACGGTCGGTGAGGATCATGGCGCAGGCGCCGTCGGAGGACGGGCAGGTCTCCGAGTAGCGGATCGGGTCCCAGAGCATGGGCGAGGCCTGGACCTTCTCCAGGGTGATGTCGTGCTCGTGGAGATGCGCGTAGGGGTTCTTGAGCGCGTTGCGGCGGTCCTTGTACGCGACGAGCGAGCCGACCCCGTCGGGGGCACCGGTCCGTCGCATGTAGGCGCGCACGTGCGGGGCGAAGAAGCCGCCCGCGCCGGCGAGCAGGGGCTGCTGGAAGGGGATAGGCAGGGACAGGCCCCACATGGCGTTCGACTCGGACTGCTTCTCGTAGGCGAGGGTCAGTACGGTGCCGTGGACGCGGCCCGCGACGAGGTTCGACGCGACGAGCGCGGTGGATCCGCCGACCGAGCCCGCGGTGTGGACGCGCAGCATCGGCTTGCCCACCGCGCCGAGGGCGTCGGCGAGGTAGAGCTCGGGCATCATGACGCCCTCGAAGAAGTCGGGCGCCTTGCCGATGACGACGGCGTCGATGTCCGCCCACGTCAACTCGGCGTCCGCGAGCGCGCGTTGGGCGGCCTCGCGGACAAGTCCCGCGATCGACACGTCCCTTCGGGCCGCGACGTGCTTGGTCTGGCCGATCCCGACGACGGCCACGGGCTCCTTGCTCATCGCGGGTCTCCCTCCAGTACGGCGACCAGGTTCTGTTGCAGACACGGACCCGAAGTGGCGTGCGCCAGCGCCCGGTCGGAGTCGCCGCGCTGGATCCGGGCGGCTGCCTCGCCGATGCGGATGAGTCCCGCGGCCATGATGGGGTTGGCGGCGAGCGGTCCCCCGGACGGGTTGACGTCGACGCTGTCGTCCAGCCGCAGGGCCTTGCGCAGCACCACCTCCTGCGAGGTGAACGGGGCGTGCAACTCGGCGGTGTCGACGGGCCGTTCGAAGGCTCCGGCCCGTTCCGCCGCCAGTCGCGAGGACGGCGAGTCGGTCAGGTCCCGCACCCCGAGACCGTGTGCCTCGATGCGGTGGTCGATGCCCCGGATCCAGGCGGGCCGCTCGCACAGGTCACGGGCCCGCTCCCCCGCGGCGAGGATCACCGCGGCGGCCCCGTCGCCGATGGGCGGGCAGTCGCCGGTACGCAGGGGACGTACGGCGTAGTCGCCCCGCGGCACCGAACCCCTCAGCTGGGCATGGGAGTTGTCGGCGGCCGAGGCGCGGCTGCGGGTGGCGACGGCGGCCAGCGCGGGCTCGTCCGTGTCACCCGCGTCGATGAGCGCCTGCGCCTGCAGGGCGGCCAGGGCTATGGAGTCCGGCCACAGGGGCGCCACGTAGTAGGGGTCGAGTTGCCGCGTCAGCACGTCCCTCACCGACCCGGGGGACGACTTGCCGTACGCGTACACGAGCGCGGTGTCGGCCTCGCCGGTGAGGAGCTTCGTCCAGGCCTCGTACAGCGCCCACGCCCCGTCCATCTCCACGTGCGACTCGGAGATCGGCGGCCAGGCGCCGACGCCGTCGAGTGCCATGGTGAAGGAGAAGGCACGGCCCGCCAGATAGTCGGTGGAGCCCGAGCAGGTGAAGCCGATGTCACTGGTCTTCAGCCCGGTCTGTGCCAGCACCTCGTGCAGGACGGGCATGAGCATCTCCACCTCGGAGAGCTCGTCGGAGGTGCGCAGATGGTCGGTCTGGGCGAAGGCGACGACGGCGATGTCCCTCAGCGGCCTCGGCGCGGACATCTACACCAGCTCCTTGTACGTGTCGTAGTCCGCGTCGGGTTCGCCGGTTGGCCGGTAGTGGTCGGGGAAGCGGCCCCCGTCCGTCCACACCGGCTCGACGCGCAGGCCCATGCGCACCTGGTCGTAGGGGATGCCGCCGATGCGTCCGTGCAGGGCGAGGTCGGCGCCGTCCAGGGCGATGTGCCCGTAGACGTAGGGCACTTCGATGTCGAGGTTCTTCGCCTTGATGTTGACGATGCAGTACGTGGTGAGTGTGCCGCGCGGCCCCACCTCGACCTGTTCCGATGTGGCCACACCACAGGTGGGGCACGCACCCCTCGGCGGGACGTACACCTTGCGGCAGGACGGGCAGCGCTCGCCGACGGCCCGCCGGTCGGAGAGCGCGTTGATGTAGCCGGACTGGGCGCGGCCGGGCGAGTAGGTGTAGTCGAGGCGGGCGGGTGCGACGATGCCGGTCACCATGTCCTCGAACCGGCCGTCGCTGCCGGTGAGTTCGGCGCTGTCACCGTCGTACGGTTCGAAGCAGGCGATGTCCGTGATGGCCCCCGACCGCTCCTCGGCCCACCGGACCCGGACGCGCATCCCGGTGCGTACGGCGTCGGGGCCCGGGGCGTCGAGCGCGTGCAGCAGGCCGGTGTCGGCCCCGTCCAGTTTCACCAGGACCCAGGCGAACGGCGTGTCCAGCGGCTGGCCCCGGCGGGGTTCGTGGTTCCAGGCCCACGTGGTGACGGTCCCGGTGGACGCGACCTCGACCAGCTCACCGAGATCTTCGGAGGTGACGGGGTCGTACTCCACGGGCGGCACCAGGGTCCGCCCGTCCCGGGTCTTCACCCCGAGCACGACCCGCTCCCGCAGCCCGGTGAGAAACGCGCTCTGGACGGGCCCGAGGGAACGAGTGAAGGGAAATTCGACAACCAGGGGTGCTTTGAGGACTTCGGGCACGGGGTCTCCTCACGGAACAGGGGGCTGCGCCCCGAAAGGGGCGCGGGGCTGTACTTGATCTGCGGCTCCGCCGCGGGGCGCGACCGGCCACAACGAGCCCGCGGCTGCGAACCGGCCGCACGCGGATGTCACTCCCGCCGATACACCGGTGACCGCTTCTCCGCGAAGGCGCGCGCCCCCTCCTTCGCGTCGGCCGTATCGAAGATCGGCCACCCCCGCTTCAGCTCGGCCGCGAGCCCGTCCCCCTCGCTCATCTCGGCGGTCTCGTACACGGACGCCTTGACGGCCTCGACGGCGAGCGGACCGCAGTCGTTGATCTGCCCGGCGATCGCGAGGGCCTTCTCCAGCGCCGTCCCGTCGGGGACGACATGCCCGATCAGACCGATGCCGGCGGCCTCCCGCGCGGAGTACGCGCGGCCGGTGAGCAGCATCTCCAGCGCGTGCGTCCGCGGAATCTGCCGCTGGAGGCGGACCGTCGAGCCACCGATCGGGAACAGTCCGCGCTTCACCTCGAAGAGCCCGAACGTGGCGGACTCCCCCGCGACCCGGATGTCGGTCCCCTGGAGGATCTCGGTACCGCCGGCCACACAGTAGCCCTCGACCGCGGCGATCACGGGTTTGCGGGGCCGGTGGTGCCGCAGCATCGCCTTCCAGTGCAGATCGGGGTCGGCCTTGAGGCGGTCCCGGTACTGCTGGCCCTCCATCCCCTTGCCCGCGAGGGCCTTGAGGTCCATGCCCGCGCAGAACGCGCCGCCCGCGCCGGTGAGGATGATCGAGCGGATGGCGTCGTCCGCGTCGGCCTCGACCCAGCCGTCGTACAGGCCGACCAGCATCGGAAGCGAGAGCGCGTTCTTGGCCTCGGGCCTGTTGAGCGTGAGCACCAGTGTGGCGCCTTCGCGCTGCACGGTGAGGTGTTCCGTCCCACCCATTGCCGTCCTCCCGTCTCAGGAACGAGAACAGGTTGCAGGAGTGGAGGGGCCAGTTCAAGGGTTTTCTGACAGTCAGTCAGATTTCTTCTGCGCGGCCCCTTCACAGTTGTGGCGGGCTTTGCTCTGATGACCGGCGAAGCGATGACGCACGTCCATTCGTCGAGGCTTGCCGGGGTCAGGAGGAGCGGTGGAGTACAACCTTGCCGACCTGTTCGAGTCGGTCGTCGACGTGGTCCCCGACCGCGAGGCGCTCGTCTACATCGACCACCCCGGTACGGGTGCGGAGCGCCGGCTCACGTATGCGGAGCTGGACGCGGCGGCCAACCGCGTCGCCCACCACCTGATCGACAGCGGCATACGCCCCGGTGAGCATCTCGGGCTGCACCTCTACAACGGCATCGAGTACCTCCAGACCGTCCTCGGCTGCCTCAAGGCCCGGGTCGTGCCGGTCAACGTCAACTACCGCTACGTGGAGGAGGAGTTGGTCTACCTCTACCGAGACGCGGATCTGGCAGCACTGGTCTTCGACACGGAGTTCACCGAACGGGTCGCGGCGGCCCTGCCACGCGCCACGGCGCTGCGCCATCTCGTACGGGTCGGCGCCCCCGCCCCTGACGCACCGGCGCTGCCGGCGGTGGACTTCGCCGGCATCGAGGCCTCCGGATCGTCCGAGCGCGGCTTCCCGCCCCGCTCCCCCGACGACCAGTTCATCATCTACACCGGCGGCACGACCGGGATGCCCAAGGGTGTGATGTGGCGTCAGGAGGACCTGTTCTTCTCGGGGTTGGGCGGCGGAGCCCCGACCGGCGAGCCGGTGAAGACGCCTGAGGAGCTCGCGGAGCGGGTCGCGGCCGGCGGCGAGGGGATCACCTTCTTCCCCACGCCTCCGCTGATGCACGGCACCTCGACCCTGACCGCCTTCATCGGCTTCAACTTCGGCCAACGCATCGTGATCCACCGCAAGTTCGCGCCCGAGGAGGTGCTGCGGACCATCGAGAAGGAGAAGGTCACCAGCATGTCGCTGGTCGGTGACGCGATGCTGCGGCCCCTCATCGACGCGCTGAACGGGCCCATGAAGGGCACCGACACCTCCTCCATGTTCAGCGTCTCCTCCTCCGGCGCGATCATGTCCGAGACGGTGCGCGCGCAGTTCCAGGCGCTCTTTCCGAACGTCATGCTGCTCAACAACTTCGGTTCCTCCGAGTCCGGCTTCAACGGCACGGCGACGGAGGACTCGGGTCCCGACCGCGGGTTCCGGATCCGCGTCAACTCCCGTACGCAGGTGGTGGATCCGGCGACCTACGAGCCGGTCCCCGTCGGCGAGGTGGGCCGCGTCGCCCAGCGCGGCCATGTGCCCCTCGGCTACTACAACGACCCCAAGAAGACCGCCGAGACCTTCTTCGAGAAGGACGGCGCACGCTGGGTACTGCTCGGCGACATGGCGACCGTCGACGGGGAAGGGGTCGTCACCGTCCTCGGGCGCGGTTCGCAGTGCATCAACACCGGTGGCGAGAAGGTGTATCCGGAGGAGGTCGAGCAGGCACTCAAGTCGCATCCCGACGTGTACGACGCGCTGGTCGCCGGGGTGCCCGACGCAAAGTGGGGCAATCACGTGGCGGCCGTGGTCCAGCTGCGCACAGGCGCCGGGCTGCCGTCCCTGGACGACATCCAGACCCACTGCCGCACCCATCTCGCGGGCTACAAGATCCCGCGCCAGCTGGTGATCACGGACTCCATCCAACGCTCCCCGAGCGGCAAGGCCGACTACCGGTGGGCACGCTCGGTCGCGGCGGAGGCCGCCCACTAGACCGCACTCCTGGAACACGGCGCGCGGACCCCACCCCCTTGGAGTGCGGCGCGCGGACCCTACCTCTTTCCTGTGTGGCCGCCCCCATTGTCTTGACGACCGCCCGTACCCCTGAATTACTGATCCAGAGCAGAGCGACCGAATGATCGGTCGCCCGTAATGGATCGTTTGGTGAGGGAGCGGCCCCATGGCGGATTCGACGGACCTGCTGGACGAGGGCGAGCGGCTCGACGCGGAGGGGCTGCGCGCGCTCCAGCTGGAGCGGCTGAGGGCCTCGCTGCGGCACGCCTACGAGAACGTGCCCTTCTACCGGGACTCCTTCGACAAGGCGGGGCTCCGGCCCGAGGACTGCCACTCGCTCGCCGATCTGGCCCGCTTCCCCTTCACCACGAAGGCGGACCTGCGCGAGAACTATCCGTACGGGATGTTCGCCGTGCCGCAGGACCGTATCCGCCGCATCCACGCGTCGAGCGGTACCACCGGGCGCCCCACGGTCGTCGGCTACACCGAGAACGACCTTTCCATGTGGTCCGACATGGTGGCCCGCTCGCTCCGCGCGGCCGGTGCCCGGCCCGGTGACACGGTGCATGTGGCGTACGGCTACGGGCTGTTCACCGGTGGGCTCGGCGCCCACTACGGAGCCGAGCGGCTCGGTTGTACGGTCATTCCGGCGTCCGGCGGAATGACCGCCCGCCAGGTGCAGCTGATCCAGGATCTGAAGCCCGGGATCATCATGGTGACGCCTTCCTACATGCTGACTCTCCTCGACGAGTTCGAGCGGCAGGGCGTGGATCCGCGGGGCACCTCGCTCCGGGTGGGTGTCTTCGGCGCCGAGCCCTGGACCGAGGAGATGCGCCGGGAGATCGAGGAGCGCTTCGCGATCGACGCGGTCGACATATACGGGCTGTCGGAGGTGATCGGCCCGGGAGTCGCCCAGGAGTGCGTCGAGACGAAGGACGGACTGCACATCTGGGAGGACCACTTCTACCCGGAGATCGTCGACCCGTTCACCGGCAAGCTGCTGCCGGACGGCGAGGAGGGCGAGCTGGTCTTCACCTCGCTCACGAAGGAAGCCATGCCCGTGATCCGCTACCGGACCCGGGACCTCACACGGCTGCTGCCCGGCACGGCCCGGAACTTCCGCCGGATGCAGAAGATCACCGGGCGCAGTGACGACATGGTGATCCTGCGCGGCGTGAACCTCTTCCCCACCCAGATCGAGGAGATCGTCCTGCGCACGCCGGGCGTCGCCCCGCACTTCCAGCTGCGGCTGACCCGCGACGGCCGTCTCGACGCGCTCACCGTGCGCGCCGAGGCCCGGGCGGGCGCCACGCCCGAGATCCGCGACGAGGCCGCGCGCTCCATCACGGCGGCCGTGAAGGACGGCATCGGCGTCTCGGTCACCGTCGAGATCGTCGAACCGGAGTCGCTGGAGCGGTCGGTGGGGAAGATCAAGCGGATCATGGACCTGCGCCCGCGCTAGGCCTGCCGCCCGTACCGGCACTGGCACAGGCCCCGCGCTCCGGGGCCAGTGCCAGTGCCGAGGGCAACGGCCCTACCGCTTGGCGGGCGTCGAACCGTACGCGGTCAGGAAGCGGTCACGGAACGAGTCCATCCGCCACACCGGTGCGGACTTGTCGGGCTTGATGCCGTCCGTCCAGCCCCAGTCGTCGATCTTGTCGAGCACGGACTTGTCGTGGGCGACGATCGAGACGGGCACGTCCCGGCTGGCGTTGCTGCCGCTGACGCTGGCCAGCGGCTGGTGGTCGCCGAGGAAGACGAGGACGGTGTTCTTGCTGCCGTACTTCACCACGTAGTCGATGAGGGAGTTCACCGAGTACTGGATGGACTTGCCGTACTCCTCCTTGACCTTCTTGGAGTCGTAGAACACGTCCGCGGGGTCCTTGCCCGCCTTCTCGATGCCCTCGTAGACCGAGCCGTCGCCGACCTGGTCCCAGGGGATCATCTTGGGGATCGGCGCCCAGGGCTGGTGGCTGGAGGTGAGGATGATCTCCGACATCAGCGGCTTGTCGCGCTTCTTGCCGTGCTCAAGGCGTTCGAAGGCGCTCAGGGCGTACTGGTCGGGCATGGTCGACCAGCTGAACTTCGGGCCCTCGTAGCCGAGTTCGCGGGAGTCGTAGACGTTGTCGAGGCCGTAGAACTTGCCCTCGGGCCAGTTCTTCTGGATGCCCGGCATGACGCCCACGGTCCGCCAGGCGCCGGTGCGCTTGAAGGCGCCCGTGAGGGTCAGGTGTTCGCCCGCGGTGACGGTGCGGTAGCGGTTCTGGTTGTTGATCCACAGGCCCGACAGGAAGGTCGAGTGACCGAGCCAGCTGCTGCCGCCGTACGTCGCCGAGGTGAGCCAGCCGCTCTTGGCGGAGTAACCGGCCTTGGTCAGTGCCTCGTTCTTGGCCGTGAGCGTCGCGTCGACGCCCGCGGCGGTGGCCTCGTCCTCGATCGCGCTGCGGCCGTAGCTCTCGATGAAGGCGATCATGACGTCCTTGCCACGCAGATCGGTGAGCAGCTGGTCGCCCGGGGTGCCGCCGAAGGCGTCCTTCTTGGCCTCCTTGGCGAACGCCGCCTCGTCCTTGAGGGTCGCCTGCACGCGGTTCACGCGGTCCTCGACGCGGGCGACCGTGGTCCTGGCGGCGATACCCGGGCCGGACAGCTGCAGGCCGAGCGCCGCGCAGGTGACCCAGGCGGTCCCGACGACCAGGGTGGCGCGGCTGGCCGCGTCGCGGTTGCGGGTCATGACGTTGCTCACCCGGAGCACCGCCAGGGTCATCAGGACCAGCACGATGATGACGAGGGCCAGGACCGCGATCACGGCGCCGATCGCGCCGCCGTTGCCCATCGTGTCCTTGAGGTACGACTGCGCGTCGTCGAACAGGACCCAGTCGAGGACCACGTTGAATCCACGGCCGAGGAACATGTTGAAGCCGACGTCCAGGAGGTTCAGGACGGTCAGCACACCGAGAGACGCACCGGCCAGGATCGCCACCGTTATCCGTGGCCTGCGTGGCAGGACGATGAGGACGGCGGCGCCGAGGACCGCCTCCACCGGGATACGCAGGAACACGCCGGGCGTGAACTTGGGGGCGGAGGTCGGCATGAGAAGCGCGAAGCAGATGAGCAGGAGGGACAGGCCCGTGACGGTCCAGCCCACGTTGCGCGCGGCGACGGGGTGCCGGTCCCGCCACTTGCGGGGGGCGGCGGGCTCGTCCGGGG
>NZ_LIQZ01000414.1 GCF_001418655.1 Streptomyces phaeochromogenes
GCCCCCAGGGACGGGACGGGTAGGGGCGGCGGGGGCGACAACTCCCCCTGGCGGCACGGGAGTCCGCCGCTACGCTGGTCAGCGTGACCGTTCGCGCTCCGATCGTCCTCGACAGTGATCCCGGTATAGACGACGCCGTGGCTCTCCAGTACCTGCTCGGCACAGGCAGGTGGGACCTCAGGGCCTACACCTCCGTGGGCGGCAACCTCCCCGTCGAGCAGACGTACCGCAACGCCCGCGCCCTGGCGAGAGCCCTCCGTATCGACACGGACGTCCCGGTCCACCGCGGAGCGGCCCGCCCCCTCACCCGACTCCCGTACGCGGCCGCGGCCCACTTCCACGGCCCCGAGGGCCTCGGCCACGAGACGCTGCCCGACTCGACCGCCGCCCACCCGACGGAGTCCTCCGCACAGGCGCTGCTGCGGCTCTCCCGGGAGCACGAGGGCGAGCTGACCGTGTGCGCCACCGGCCCGCTCACGAACGTGGCCATCGCGCTCCTGGAGGACCCGGCCTTCGCCCGGCGCGTGAAGAAGTTCGTGTTCATGGGCGGCAACGCGCAGGTGCCCGGAAACATCACCCCGGTCGCCGAGTTCAACATGTGGGCGGACCCGGACGCCGCCGAGGTGGTGCTCTCCTCCGGCATCCCGTTCACCATGGTCGACCTGGACGCCTCGCACGGCTGGCTCTTCGGCCCCGCCGACCTCGCCGCGCTGGAGGCGGCCGGGGAGGGCGCGGCGCTCGCGGCCCGGCTGCTGCGGGTCTACATCGGCTCCTACCGCCGCCACGGCGGAGGCGACTCCTGCCCGCTGCACGACCCGCTGGCCGTGGGCGTGTGCGCGGACGAGTCGTTCGTGACGCTCGCGGAGGGAGCCGTCGTCGTCGAGTGCTCCAGCGAACTCACCCGCGGCCAGACCGTGTTCGTCCCCTCGGCCGCCCGGCGGAACTACTACACCGAGTCGCCCGCCCTGACCGCCCGCACCCGCCACACGGGCCGCGTGGCCCTCGGCCCGGGACCGCGCGACTTCACGAAGGACTTCGTCACGACCCTGCCGCAGTGGCCGGCCGTGGGCTGAGCCACCCCCTGGGAAAAACTCGGCGGCCTCTGTCGTACCCCTCGGGCACACTGCCAGGCATGGACATCGTGATCAGGCGGGCGAGGCCCGAGGAGTACGAGGCTGTGGGCGAGATCACCGCGCAGGCCTATCTCGGGGACGGGCTCCTCGACTTCGGGGAGAGCGACGGGTATCTGGGCGAGTTGCGGGACGTGGCGAAGCGCGCCGCCGCCGCCGACGTGCTCGTGGCCGTGTTGGCGACAGGGGCCGGCGAGCGGGTCGTCGGCGGCGTGACCTTCGTCCCGTCCGGCGGGCCGATGGCCGACATCGCGCGCGAGGGCGAGGCCGAGATACGGATGCTGGCGGTCGCCAAGGAGGCCCGCGGACACGGGGCGGGCGAGGCCCTCGTGCGCGCCTGCGTCGAACGTGCCCGGGCCACAGAAGGCTGCGTACGCGTCGTGCTGTCCACCCAGCGCACCATGCACAGCGCCCATCGCATCTACGGACGCCTCGGCTTCACCCGCGCCCCCGACCGCGACTGGAACCCGGTCCCGGACCTCGACGACATCATGCTGCTCACCTACGAGTTGGCACTCTGACACCCTCCGAAGCCGACACGACACAACATGTGGGGGTGCTTCCCGAGCCCGGCACAAGATGTATGCTCATGCTCGCTGTCGCCGCAGGGGAATCCGGTGCGAATCCGGAACTGTCCCGCAACGGTGTACTTGTGCATGTCTGTCCCCAGAGGAGAGCCGTGCGCCCGGTCAGTCCGAGGACCTGCCGACAGCGTGCCCAGGCCATCCGGCCCGGGTGCCATGACGTCCGGGCCTCGCGGAGTGGGCCGGTGGACGCGGCGTACCGCTGCGCAGAGCGTGTACCCCCGTGTGCCCCGAACCCCCCTCCCCGCAGGCCCCGTGCCGAGCGAGGGAGAGCCCCACGTGACCATCGCGCCAGCCGATCCGGTCTCAGCGAAAGCGCCCCAGTACCAGCAGGACAGGGCCGAGGCCGACGGACCGGGAACCGTGTTGCTGCGGACCCTGACCGACCTCACCGCCGACCTTCCCGACGCCGACCCCGGCAGGGTCGCCGCCGCCGCGCTGCGCGGCCGGTCCTCCGTGGGAGCCGACGGGATCACCGCGGAGCTGCGCGAGCTGGCCACGGAGTCGGCCGCGGGCCTCATCTCCGAGGACCCGGTCTACTCGAAGCTGGCCGCCCGCCTGCTGACGATCAGCATCGCCGCGGAGGCCGCCTCGCAAGGTGTCCGGTCCTTCTCCGAGTCGGTCGCGGTCGGCCACCGCGAGGGCCTGATCGCCGACCGCACCGCCGAGTTCGTACGGACCCACGCGGCCCGTCTGGACGCGCTGATCGACCTCGAAGGCGACGACCGCTTCGGCTACTTCGGCCTGCGCACGCTGCACAGCCGGTATCTGCTGCGGCACCCGATCACGCGGTCCGTCATCGAGACGCCCCAGCACTTCATGCTGCGTGTGGCGAGCGGTCTCGCCGAGGACGACACGACCCGTGCTCTCGACGAAGTGGCCGCCCTGTACCGGCTGATGAGCCGCCTCGACTACCTGCCGTCCTCCCCCACGCTCTTCAACTCCGGTACGCGGCATCCCCAGATGTCGTCCTGCTACCTCCTCGACTCCCCGCTGGACGAGCTGGACTCCATCTACGACCGCTACCACCAGGTGGCCCGGCTCTCCAAGCACGCGGGCGGCATCGGCATCGCGTACTCCCGTGTCCGCTCGCGCGGTTCCCTGATCCGCGGGACGAACGGGCACTCCAACGGCATCGTCCCGTTCCTGAAGACGCTCGACGCCTCGGTCGCCGCCGTGAACCAGGGCGGCCGGCGCAAGGGCGCGGCGGCGGTCTACCTGGAGACCTGGCACTCCGACATCGAGGAGTTCCTGGAGCTGCGCGACAACACCGGTGAGGACGCCCGGCGTACGCACAACCTGAACCTCGCGCACTGGATCCCGGACGAGTTCATGCGCCGGGTGAACGAGGACCGCGTGTGGTCGCTGTTCTCGCCGGCCGACGTGCCCGAGCTGGTCGACCTGTGGGGCGAGGAGTTCGACGCCGCCTACCGCAAGGCGGAGGACCAGGGCCTCGCCAAGAAGACCATCCCGGCCCGCGATCTGTACGGCCGCATGATGCGCACCCTCGCGCAGACCGGCAACGGCTGGATGACCTTCAAGGACGCCGCCAACCGCACGGCCAACCAGACCGCGCTGCCGGGCCACACGGTCCACTCCTCCAACCTCTGCACGGAGATCCTGGAGGTCACGGACGACGGCGAGACGGCGGTCTGCAACCTCGGGTCGGTCAACCTCGGCGCGTTCGTGGACACGGCCACCGGTGACATCGACTGGGAGCGGCTGGACGCGACCGTCCGTACCGCCGTCACCTTCCTCGACCGGGTCGTCGACATCAACTTCTACCCGACCGAGCAGGCGGGCCGTTCCAACGCCAAGTGGCGGCCGGTGGGCCTGGGCGCGATGGGTCTGCAGGACGTCTTCTTCAAGCTGCGGCTGCCCTTCGACTCGGCCGAGGCCAAGGCGCTCTCCACCCGTATCGCCGAGCGCGTCATGCTCGCCGCGTACGAGGCGTCCGCCGACCTCGCCGAGCGCAACGGCCCGCTGCCCGCCTGGGAGAAGACCCGTACGGCGCAGGGCGTGCTGCACCCCGACCACTACGACGTGGAGCTGAACTGGCCGGAGCGCTGGGCCGCGTTGCGGGAGCGGATCACCTCGGTCGGCATGCGCAACTCGCTGCTGCTCGCGATCGCGCCCACCGCGACGATCGCGTCCATCGCGGGCGTCTACGAGTGCATCGAGCCGCAGGTCTCCAACCTGTTCAAGCGCGAGACCCTCTCCGGCGAGTTCCTCCAGGTCAACTCCTACCTGGTGGCCGAGCTGAAGAAGCTCGGCGTGTGGGACGCGCAGACCCGGGAGGCGCTGCGCGAGTCGAACGGCTCGGTGCAGGGCTTCACCTGGGTGCCGCAGGACGTGCGCGATCTGTACCGCACGGCGTGGGAGATCCCGCAGCGCGACCTGATCGACATGGCCGCGGCCAGGACCCCGTTCCTGGACCAGTCCCAGTCACTGAACCTGTTCCTGGAGACGCCGACCATCGGCAAGCTCTCCTCGATGTACGCGTACGCCTGGAAGTCGGGGCTGAAGACGACGTACTACCTGCGCTCGCGCCCGGCGACGCGCATCGCCCGTGCCGCGGGTTCCTCCTCGGCCACGGCCGCCCCCATTCCCGTACAGGCGACTCCCGCGACTCCCGACGAGGACGCCGTCGCCTGCTCCCTTGAGAACCCCGAGTCCTGCGAGGCCTGCCAGTAATGACCACCGCTCCCGACAAGACCGTCAAGAACCTGCTCGACCCGGGCTTCGAGCTGACCCTGCGTCCCATGCGCTACCCGGACTTCTACGAGCGCTACCGGGACGCGATCAAGAACACCTGGACCGTCGAGGAGGTCGACCTCCACTCGGACGTCACCGATCTGGCGAAGCTGTCACCGGGCGAGCAGCACATGATCGGCCGGCTGGTCGCGTTCTTCGCGACGGGCGACTCGATCGTGTCGAACAACCTGGTGCTGACGCTCTACAAGCACATCAACTCCCCCGAGGCGCGGCTGTACTTGAGCCGTCAGCTCTTCGAGGAGGCCGTGCACGTCCAGTTCTATCTGACGCTGCTCGACACGTATCTGCCCGACCCTCAGGACAGGGCCGCGGCCTTCGACGCGGTGGAGAGCATCCCGTCGATCCGCGAGAAGGCCGAGTTCTGCTTCAAGTGGATCAACGAGGTCGAGAAGCTGGACCGGCTGGAGACGAAGGCCGACCGCCGCCGCTTCCTGCTGAACCTCATCTGCTTCGCCGCGTGCATCGAGGGCCTGTTCTTCTACGGTGCCTTCGCTTACGTCTACTGGTTCCGCAGCCGGGGTCTGCTGCACGGTCTGGCGACGGGCACCAACTGGGTGTTCCGCGACGAGACGATGCACATGAGCTTCGCCTTCGAGGTCGTGGACACCGTCCGCAAGGAGGAGCCGGAGCTCTTCGACGACCAGCTCCAGGAGCAGGTCACCGACATGCTCCGGGAGGCCGTCGAGGCCGAGCTGCAGTTCGCGCGCGACCTGTGCGGTGACGGCCTTCCGGGCATGAACACCGACTCGATGAGGCAGTACCTGGAGTGCGTCGCCGACCAGCGCCTGGCGCGCCTCGGCTTCGCTCCGGTGTACGGCTCCGAGAACCCCTTCTCCTTCATGGAGCTGCAGGGTGTTCAGGAGCTGACCAACTTCTTCGAGCGCCGGCCTTCGGCGTACCAGGTGGCCGTGGAGGGTTCGGTCGGCTTCGACGAGGACTTCTGATCCTTGCGGTGTCCCTGCTCGGCCTCCCTGAGCTGACGGTCGATGCGCCGGTCGCGCACGATGCCGAACGCCGAGGGGAGGACGAGCAGGACCAGGATTCCGAGGACGAAGAGCATTGAGATCAGGCCTTCCAGCTGTGTCGTTTCCATGGACACCACTGTCGCGCCGAATGCTCCTTACCGTGAGTGGCAGGACTGCCGCACACCCTCGATTTCCTGCCAGATCTGATGCACACTGGCAGCATGCTCACCAACGTGGCCGTCGTCCTGCTCAACGGCGTGCATCCCTTCGAACTCGGCGTGGTCTGCGAGGTGTTCGGCCTCGACCGCAGCGACCAGGGCCTGCCCGTGTACGACTTCGCGGTCGCCTCCGCCGAGGGGCCGACCCTGCGCACGCACGCCGGCTTCTCCGTGCACACCGAGCACGGGCTCGAACGGCTGGAGAGCGCCGACCTGATCGCCGTACCGGCCGGGAGCACGTATGCGACCCGGGAGTATCCGCCGGAGCTGCTCGACGCGCTGCGCCGGGGCGTCGAGCGGGGTGCCCGGGTGCTCAGCGTCTGCTCCGGAGTGTTCGTGCTCGCCGCCGCGGGACTCCTCGACGGACGGCGCTGCGCCGCACACTGGCGGCACGCGGACGAACTCGCCCAGCGGTATCCGCGCATCGACGTCGAGCCGGACGTCCTGTACGTCGACGAGGGCCCGGTGATCACCTCCGCGGGCACCGCCGCGGGCATCGACGCCTGTCTGCACATCGTGCGTGAGGCGCACGGGCCCGAGGTCGCCAACGCCATCGCGCGCCGCATGGTGGTACCCCCGCACCGGGACGGCGGCCAGGCCCAGTACATCGAGCGGCCACTGCCGCGCTCGCAGTGCGACACGGTCGGCGAGGTGCTCGCCTGGATGGAGCGCCACCTCGACGAGGAGGTGACCGTCGAACAGCTCGCCACTCGCGCGCTCATGTCCCCGCGCACGTTCGCCCGCCGCTTCCAGCAGGAGACGGGCACCACCCCGTACCGCTGGCTGTTGCGTCAACGGGTGCTGCTGGCACAGGAGTTGCTGGAGGCCACGGACGAGACCATGGACTTCATCGCGGACCGCACGGGGTTCGGGACCGCGGCAGCCCTGCGCCACCAGTTCGTCCGCTCGCTCGGGACGACCCCGAACGCGTACCGGCGCACGTTCAGGGGCTCGGACGCCGCCTGAACGCGCGCCGCAGCGTGATGCGGCGGTGGTTCAGTCGTTCGCGACGACGGGGTACCGCGGCTCGTTCTCGGCCATCTGCCGCAGCGCGTCCTTGCGCTCACGCTTGGAGAGCCGGTCGATGTACAGGTACCCGTACAGGTGGTCCGTCTCGTGCTGGAGGCAGCGCGCGAAGTAGCCGGTGCCCCGCACCTTGATCGGGTTGCCCTTCTCGTCCTGCCCGGTGACCTCGGCGTAGTCGGGCCGGGCGAGCGGCGCGTACGCGGTCGGCACAGACAGGCAGCCCTCGTTGCTCTCGTCCAGCTGGCGCCGCTCGGCGGGCAGCTCGACGAGCACGGGGTTGCAGACCACGCCCACGTGCCGCTTGCCCTCGTCGTCCGGGCAGTCGTAGACGAAGACCTTCAGGTCGACGCCGACCTGGTTGGCGGCCAGGCCCACACCCTCGGCGGTGTGCTGGCTGGCGAACATGTCGTCGACCAGCTTGGCGAGGTCGTCGCCGAACTCCGTGACGTCCTTGCACTCCTTGTGCAGTACGGGATTTCCCACGACCGTGATGGGCCGCGAGGAACCGCGCCCTCGATAGGCCGCCTCACGCTCCCCCGCGTCGTCCTCACTGTCGATGACGAAGCCCTCGTCGTCCACGGGGAGCACGCCCACGTGCTGCTGATCGGTGTCCTGCTGCGCCATGACCGACGTAAGCCTTCCTCGGAAAACAGGGTTGTGATGCTGAACAGGGTACGGGGGCACGCCCCCGGCAGGCGGCGCCCCCGACAGAGGCGCTCCTTCAGGGGCGCGGGGCTGTGCCCATGTGCGGCTGCGCCGCGGGGCGCGACCAGCCACGGCAAGCCCGCGACCTACGAACCCCCGTCGCAGCCTCTAACAAACCTCTTCAAGATCCCGCCAGTCCCTGGAATCCGGGCTGTCGGCAACCCACCCGTCCAACAACCCCCGCACCAACGAGGCGGGCGCGGCAAGCCCGCACTCCCGCTCGGGCACCCACAGCTGCCCGTCGGTCCGGTGCCCGAGGGGCCCCGGATGCCCCGGCTCACTGTGGTCGTGCGGATCGAGATGCTCCCCGTCCCCCTCGTCGGACGGCATCCGGGACTCGGAACACATCCGACAGAGCAGCCGGACCGACGACGACCAGTCCTCCGCGGCGAACCCGGCGTCGGCCGCCAGCCGCTCCAGGGCGTTCCGGTCGTCCTCGGTCTCCGCCTCCAGGAGCACCACCCAGGTCGGCACGGGAGAGGGCGCCCACAGCTCGATCTCGTCGAACACGGGATAGGAGTGGCCGGCCGCGGTCGTCCGCTCACCGTGCGGAACCCCGTCGTGCAGTACGACCTCACCCCAGCGCCGCCCGGAGGACGGCAGCGGAATGGAGAGGACCTCGATGCGGGCGGGGTCGAGCCGCCGCCCCCACACGACCTCGGCCTCACCCTCGGGCGACAGCCGCACGGCCGCGCTGCCGAGGTCCATGCCCACCGGTTCACCCGATGCGGTGGCACCGCCGGGCACCCGCAGTCCGTACGCCTGCCAGGCCCGCCGCGCGAGCGGCCAGTCCTGGAGGGCGGTGGCCGCGATGCCGACGTTCCACCAATCAGGGGCCCCGGTCTCCCGGTCGAGCAGTGCCACGGCCCTCAGACCGGCCGCCCGCGCCTGCTCCCAGTCGTGCCGGAACTTGTGCAGGAGGGCCAGGTTGAACCACGACTCGGACAGCCAGGGTTCCAGGTCCGCGGCGCGCGTCAGCAGCGCCCCCGCGTCCTCGTACCGGCCGTCGCCGATCAGCGTGAACGCACGGTCGGTGGCCTGCCGCCATGAGGCGGAGGGCCGGTGCCGTCCCTTGCCGAAGATCCTCACGATTCCCGCCTGCCAGTTCGTTGAAGAGCGTGCAGCCTCGGGCTGGACTGTGCCCCCTGATGTCCTCTTCCTCGCATCCAACCACGGACGGTCGGACGGGCGCTCATTACCCATGGGTTACCCAGCCAGGGGCAGCATAAGACTGCCCCTCGCCAGCACCCTGGCCAGCGACTCCACCACCTCGGGCTGATAGTCCCGGGCGGTGCCGAGCCTCAGCTCCTCCAACGCCTTGAGGGGCCCGCCGGGACCTGCTTCCCGGGCTTTCTCCTCGTACGCGTTGACCGCCCGTACGATTCTGGCGCTGACCGGCTGTTCGCGGTACGGGTCCGCCTGGCGCTCCACCACCACGGCCACCTCCGCGTCCACCCCGGTCTGGCGCACCACGGCGCCGCCGAGCAGGGCGATGCGCCGCTGGTCGTCGGGGGCGAGGGAGGCGGTGGCCCCCGCGGGGACGGGGTCGACGAGAGACAGCTGGCCGATGTCGTGCATCAGGGCCGCGTACGTGGGTCCGTCCTCGGCCCACTCCCTCAACCTGCCCTGGTTGTAGAGGGGTTGGAAGCAGACGGCGGCGAAGGCGACGGTCAGGACGCGCCGGGTGAGGTGGTCGGCGGTCGGTCCGTGTCCCTTGGCCACGTGAGGCACGCACCCCACCAACGAGGCCGCCACGACGACGGCCACGGTCTGCAGCACCCCGTGGTGGGTGCTCTGCCCGCCGTTCTCCCCCAGCAGCGCGTACGCCAGCGCCCCGGCCGCCCCGAGCGGCGCCGACTCCCGCTGCTCGGCCCCACCCCACCGGGCCAGCTCCCCAACGGCGATCAACACCCCGAAGGCGAGCGCGACACCGCGCTCGTCGAGGCCGTGCCAGAGGGTGGCGACGAGGGCGACGACCGCG
>NZ_LIQZ01000415.1 GCF_001418655.1 Streptomyces phaeochromogenes
CCCGAAGGCCCACCCGACCCCATTCCACCGGCCCTCCCTCTCCCTCGCCGAACACATCGTCCTCAGCCAGCGCTACCCCGCCAGGAACGCCGCCCCCAACAAGGACAACGGCGACGCGGAACCCCCGCTGGGCTACCGCCTGTCCCGCCGTACCCGGATGTCCCTGGACGTCTACAACTTCACGTCCACCTCACGGACAGTGACCGTGAAGGTGAGTCCCGCCGGGGGTTGGTCGGCGCGGGCGGAGGGTCCGACGCGGGTCGAGGTCCCGCCCCAGGGTCGTCGGACGGTCGGCTTCACCGTCACGGCAGCCGGCGGGGTGAAACGCCGGACCGACCACCGCCTCGCGTTCACGGCAACCCTCGACGGCGACGAGGTGCCGCCGTCGGTGTCGCTGGTCCAACTCAAGTAAGCGGGCCGCACTTGGGGCACTGGCACGGCGGAAAGCGCCCCGGCGACTCGATCGGCGGCGCCTCGCGACCGGGTTCGTACGTCACCTTCGGGCTCCAGGTCCGCCCGCTGTCCCGGGAGACCCGCAGGGTGAGGTACGGACCAGGAACCTTGTAGTCCGTCGCGTCCATGCACTGCCGCCTTTCACTGTCTGTGTCGATCAAGACACAGAGTGGCGTCACGGTGGGTACGCTCGAAAGACAGCGGAGCGTGACAAGCAAACCTGTACGTACGGGAGTTGCACGGATGGCGATCGAGGACAATCCGCAGTCTCGGGTGAAGTACGGCGAGGAGCTGCGGCGGCTCCGCGAGGCGGCGGGCCTCACCCAGGAAGAGCTGAGCCAGCGGGCGGTGATGTCACGCACGCACATCGCCCACATCGAGGCGGGGCGGCGACGGCCGGACGTGGATGATGCGCGGCGGCTGGATCAAGTGCTGGGCACGGGTGGGTTTTTCGTGCGGTTTCTGCCGACGCTGGATGGCAGGAAGGTGGCGGAACACTTCAAGGAGGCGTTGGAGTTCGAGGGCAAGGCGACGGTAATCAAGGAGTACGCACCGACACTGGTGCCGGGCATCTTGCAGACCAAGGCGTACGCGTACGAGGTGCTCAGTTCCGCCTACCCGCGCCCGAGCGACGAGGAGCGCGACAAACTCCTGGCCACCCGGCTCGAACGAGCCCGGATTCTCGACAACTTCCACTCGCCCGAGGTCTGCGCGATGCTCGACGAGGCAGTGCTACGGCGTGTCATCGGTGAGACGGAGGTGATGTGCGAACAGCTCCGTCACATTGTGGAGTTGAGCGAGAGCCGCCGTATCCGCGTGCACGTACTCCCCTTCTCCGCAGGTGCACACCCTCTGCAGGAGGGCTTCCTATCGCTCATGTGGTTCGCGGAACTGCCGCCCATCGCGTATGCGGAGGGAGTGAACAGCGGGCGCATCCTTGAGCTTCCATCGGTGGTGCGCGATTGCCAGGAGATCTACGATCATGTGCTGGGCGACGCCCTGTCGCACCGTAAATCCCTGGACCTCCTCAGGGCCGTCGCGGAGGATTACGAGCATGAAGCGCAACGAGCACAGCATCCCTGACGCCTCCGTGCTGACCTCCTGGCGCAAGTCCACCTACAGCGGTGGTAGCAGCGGCTCCTGCCTGGAGGTCCACGACTCCGCCCTCCCCGCCCGCATCCCCGTCCGGGACAGCAAGAACCCGGCCGGCCCTGCCATCACCTTCTCCACCCCCGCCTGGACGGCCTTCGTCACTTCTCTCGGTCGAACCAGGCCGTAGTCTCCGGCAGGAACAGCAGGACGATCACGGGCAGCCCGAGCACGATCCGGAGCGCGGCGTCCACGAACTCCGCGGGTCCCGCCGCGCCCAGTGCCTTGCTGAACGACGGCAGGACCACGAACACCATCACCACGATGGTCGCGATCCGAACGCCGCCGCGCGCGCTGCCGCCGTACTTCAGCGCGAGCAGCGCGCACACCCAGACCAGGGCCCAGGGCGCCATCAGGTCACCCAGGCCGTAGGACGTCAGCCGGCCAGACAACGCGAGTACGACCACCAGCCCCGCGAAAGCCAGGACGAACAGCAGCCGTTGGGCCGCGCGCACCTGCCGGGGCATCACGACGTTGCGCAGGTCACTCATTGCTTTTTCCAGTCCTTGGGTAGGCCCGGAGGCCCCGCGGAATTCGAGGAATTCGAGGAATTCACGCGGGGCCTCCGGGAACACAGTCGTCACAGGTCGTACGAGTCAGCCCGAGGGCCGCAGTTCGCGGTACTTCGCAGACAGCAGCGGGCCGAGGTGTTCGACGACTCCGTATCCCGGCTCGTTCTTGTAGGGCAGTTGGTACAGGAAGGACGTCACGATCACTTCGGTGACGTCGGGGATCCCGCGTCCCAGCTGTCGCTCCAGGAACTCCAGCGTGGCGCGCCAGTCGGGCGCCTCCGGGTCCGTGCCGAGGTAGGAGTCGACGACGGCCGGTGTCACGTCGAGACCGAAGAAGACGTGCGGCAGTGGCTCGCCGTTGTTCTCGACGTGGATCTCGTAGAGCTCACCGAACTCGGGGACGGCGGCGACGAGTTCCTCCAGAAAACGGATGTCGTCTCTCATCAGCAGTTCCCCAGACCCGGATAGTTGGACGCGCCAGTGTACTTTCCGGCCAGAGCGTCATCGATGGCGCTGACGAGGCTCTTCGCCACCTGGATGTCCTTGGCGCTCTTGACGATCGGAACCCTCTTTCCGCCCTTCACCCTCTTCGTGTCCTCGGTGAGGAACTTGTTGAGAGCACTGCGGTACTGGGTGGTGCTGTTGACGTGGCTCCTGCCCTCCACGTTCGCGTGACCGTTCACTTCCGCGCTGGCGGCGGCCATGGCCGAGCCGTCGCCCACGAGCCTCTCGTTGCCGATCCCCTTGTAGAGGTTGTTCACGACGCTCTGGAGCCCCTGGTTGTCGACCTGCGGGATCGAGGCGGGTCCGTCGCTGTTGTGGACGAGCACACCGGTTCCGCCGAGCACCACGTAGAAGGTGTGCAGCCCGTCGACCGTGAGGTTGTACGTGCGGGCGTACCGCGTGAACGGATCGTTGGCGCGGATCTCGGCGAGGGTGCCGTCGTCGGTACGCAGCACTGTGCCGGGCGTCAGCTCCCCGGCCCGGACCCACCGCTTTTCGCTCACCGACCAGAACGGGTGCTCGTGGGTGGCGGTGAGCTGCTCCTCACCGTGCTCGGTGGCGATGGTCAGCTTGTTGAAGTGCTTGTCGTGCTCGGTGACGATGAGCTGGGAGACCTCCCGGGGGCCGGTCTCGCCCGTCTCCGGGTCGGTCGCGAGGACCTCGTCGCCGATCTCGACGTCCTCGATGTCCTTGTTGGAGCCGTCGGCCATGCGGATGTCGGTTCCGGCGAGGAAGCACCTGTTGCACTTGGGGTTCGGTACCTCGGCGTCCTTGGCCGTCTTCTTGCCGCTGTTCTTCAGCAGCTTCTTGCTCAGCGACTTGATCCATCCGCCGACGTTGAGCCAGCCCGCCACCTCGGCCACGTCGTCGCCCGCGTCGTACGCCTGGGAGTCCTTGTCGACGCCCTTGCCCTCGACGAAGTCGTCGTACGCGTCGGTGGGGGCACCACAGTCCTGGAACCAGCAGCTCGGGGTGAGTTCGGCCAGGGCTTCCCAGCCGGAGAGCAGGTTGTGGCCGAAGCCCGCCGCGGCGTCCTTGAACGATCCTTCGGCGCGTGGATCCTCGGGCTCCACGTTGGTGTTGCAGCCGGGTTTGTACGCCGGATACGTGGCCGAGCAGTCCGTGCCCGTACCACCGCCGCTCCCGTAGTTGGCGCTGCCCATGGTGGACATGCCGCCGGAGCCGTTGGAGGCGGAGGACTTGCTGCGGACGTAGTTGTAGTACGCGACGATGAGTTTGACGATCGCCACGAAGAGTGCGACCAGGGCGAAGAAGAACTTGCCGTCGGGGTCCGCGAAGGTCACCGGGTTGTTGTTGCTGTAGGCGTACCCGTTGATCTGCTGCGGGTCCTTCAGGTCCGCGACCGGGTCGACACTGATGAACCGGCCGGTGGTCGGGTCGTACTCGCGCGCCCCCAGGTGGGTGAGACCGGTCGGGTCCTCGATGCCGCCGACGAAGCCCCGTTCGCCGACCCACGCGGTGGCGGCCGTGCCCCGGTCCTCGCCGAACGGCTTCAGCTGCCGCCGGGTGACGCGCTGGGTGGCCGCGTCGACCTGGACGTTGGCCGTGCCGTTGTGGTCGCCTGCGATCCAGGACAGCCCCGCGGTGGTGCGCACGGCGACGGTTTCGGCGCCGTGGCCGTAGTAGCGGGTCGCCGCCACCTTGCCGCTCGCCTTGTCGAGCCGCAGCTCGGTCTCGCCCAGGTAGAGCGTGGTGCCGGTGGCGTCGCGGCGGATGAGCCGGTTGCCGCCCGCGTCGTTGAGGTACTCGGTGGTGGTCCTGTCCGCCTCGGTGACCTTCTCCAGGCTGCCCTCGGTGTTGAAGTCGAGGTCCTGGGGCTTGCCCCCGACGGTCCTCAGGTCGGTGTTGCCCGCCTTGTCGTAGGTGTAGCCGGTGGTGGCGGTGACCGCGCCGTCCTTCTTGGTCTCGGTGGAGGCCAGGGCGTGCGGCCGGGGCTGGTCGGCCGTCTTGTAGACGTACGAGGTGGTCTCGCCGGACAGGTGGTCGGTGGCCGTCTTGCGGTTGCCGGCGCTGTCGTACGAGAACGACTGCCAGTACTTGCCCGGTCCGCCGATGTTGCCCGTGCCGGGCGCGGTGGCGCAGTCGGCCGTGGTCGTCCAGGCGGTCTTCAGCCGACGGTGGCCGTCATAGGTGAAGCACTGCCGGTCGGTGGGGCTGGTGGCCTTGTCCTCGATCTCGACCGGGTTGCCGGCGAGGTCGTAGCGGTAGTACACGTCCGCGTCGGTGCCGGTGTGGGTCTCGGACACCACGCTCTGGCGGGCCAGCCGCTTGGTGCCGTTCTCGTACGTCCTGTTGACCTCCGTCCAGTCCGCCGTCGAGGAGACCCCCAGCGTGGTGCGGATCTGCTCGCCGGCCGGCAGGTAGTCCGTGTTCTGGACGATGTCGGTGAGGCCCTTGAGGGTGTCCGGCATCCGCTGCTCGGTATAGCCGTACTCCAGAGCCTCCTGGCCGAGGCCACCCATCGCGGGAATGGTCCGCTTCTGCAGGGTGCCGTCGAGGTTGTAGGCGTTGGTGATGGTCCAGGTGCCGTTGGTGCCGGCCAGGGCGCCTTCCGACTTGCTGATCGTGTACTGCTCGTTCTGGACCCGGTAGAGCTTGTCGAATTTGGCGTTGGTGAACGCGTAGACGCTGCCGGCCTTTCCGCCGACATAGCGGATGGCGGAGGTCAGTTGCCCCTTCGCGATCGAGTCGTACGTCCAGCGTGCGAGGTACTTGGCGTCCTCGGGCGCGGGAGCGCCGTTCACGACCGGCACCTTGCCGTCGAGCTTGCCGGTGGTCCGGCCGAGCGGGTCGTAGGTGAAGCCGATCGTCTTCTGCCGGGCGTCGGTGGCCGCCACGACCTGGTCGAGGTCGTTGTACTCGGAGGAGCTGGCCCCCGCGTCCGGGTCGGTGGTGCCGGTCTGCCGGCCCAGGAAGTCGAAGCCGTACGACCAGGTGTTGCCGTCGTCGTCCTTGACCGAGGTGAGCCGGTCGGCGTGGTCGTAGCCGTAGACGAGGCGGCTGGCGGAACCGGTCGCCTTGTTGCCGTCGTACTCCAGCTTCTCGACCAGCCGGCCCCGGGCGTCTACCTTCTCCCGCACGGCCGGGGCGCCGGTCGGCGGTTCCACGGTGGTGGTGTCGCCGTTGTAGGTGTGCGTGGTGCGGGAGAACTCCTTCTCGTTGGTGAGGACCTTCTCGACCGTCGGCCGCCCGGCGCCGTCGTACACCGTCTCCGTGCCCGCCGGGGCCGCCGTCAGCAGGTCGGCGAGCTTGCCCGAGGGGGCGGTGGTGTCGATGTAGTCGGCCGCCGTCGACACGGCCTGGCCGCGCGTGTCGTACTTGGTCTCGGCGATGACACGGCCCGTACCCGACGCGGCGGGCGTCTGGGTCTGGCGCAGCCGCAGCAGCGCGTCGTAGATGGCGTACTCGGTGCGGTACGAGGTGCCGTCGTTGTTCAGCGACTTGGTGGCGACCCAGGACGCGTCGGTGTTCTGGACCTTGTACTCGAACTTGTGGCTGGGCGACCGCCCGGCACCGCGGTCACGGTCGGCGAGCCACACATCGGTGAGGCGGCCGAAGCTGTCGTACGCCAGCTCCGTGCGGTTGCCGTTGGGGTCGACGGTCGCGGTCCGCACACCCCAGTCGGGCGCGAACTCGGTGGTGGTGGAGTGGTCGAGGGCGTTGGTCTCGGTCAGCTTGGCCAGCGGACCGCCCGCGGCCGGGGTGTACTCGGCGTGGTTGGTACGCGTGCCCTTGGTGTCCCAGCTGTCGGTGAGGCGGCCCAGGGCGTCGTACTTGGCGGTGCTGACGGTCTGGAGCCCGGCGGTGCCGTCGGCGTTGTAGCCGGTGACGCGCTCCTGACGGGTCACGTCGCCCTTCGTCGGCGCCTTGCCGTACGCCTGGTCGTCGAACGACGCCCGCACGTCCGAGATGACGTCGGTCGTCTTCGGGTCGCCGGTCCGCTTCGGCGTGGCGTCGCACCCCGTGGACACCTTCTCCACCCGCTTGGGCAGCGACAGGATCCAGGCGGTCGTGTTGGTCGCGTACTCCGTGACCGTGCAGTCCTTCTCGCCCGCCGCGTCCGTCTCCTCCTTCAGGGGAAGACCGCTCGTCGGGTCGTACGTCGTCGACTTGGCCGCGGTCAGCGCGGTGCCGCCGGTCACCGGAGTGCGGGTGACCGAGGAGCCGGTGCGGACCAGGTACGCGTTGACGGTGCCGTAGGAGTGCTTATCCGTGGCGGTGGTGCGGGACCAGGGGGTGTTGATGGTGCCGCTGGTCTCGACGCCGTCGACTCCGCTGTACGTGATCTGCTCGCGGACCTGGCCCGCGAACTGCTCGGAGTCCGTCACCGCCTGGCCCGTGGAGTCGGTGACCGTCTCCTTGCGGGTGGTGTCGCCCGACTGCTTGTCACCGTCCATGCCGCGGTAGTACAGCGAGGTGCTCTTCGAGCGGGTGCCGACGGCCTCGCCGACGGTCGTGGTGACCTTCTGGTAACCGCGCCAGATGCCCCACGTCCGGTACTTGGCCTGGGTGATCGGCGACTCGTCGTCGTACGCCCACGCGCCGCCGCCGCTGTAGGTGTAGTCGGTCTGCTTCAGCGGGGCGCCGCCGTACGGGTCCGACTCGGTGACCTGCGTGACGACGTACTTGTGGAACCAGTCGGTGCGCGGCTTGGGGTCCGTGCCGGGGGTGGGGTTGGACGGCGGGATCCACTTCACCGGGTAGCAGCGGCGGGTGTTCGAGTCCAGCGAGGAGGGGATGTCCGTGCCCGCTACGCAGTCCTCCTTCGAGTAGTTCACCGTCAGCTTGGAGCCGGTCTCCGAAACGACCGTGCGTACCCGCCACTTGATGAAGGGGGCGACGTCGTCACCCGTCCTGTCCACGCGGTTGTGCAGCTGGATGCCGCTGAACTTCACCGCGGGGAGCGCGGCGTCCGTGCCCGCCTTGCCCGTACGCTGGATCGACTCCAGCCACAGGCCCGCGTCCGAGCCGTCGCCCGGGTCGGGGAACGACTGGTCCAGGTGCCAGGCGTTGACACTGCGGTAGTCGGTCTCCGCGCCGGTGCCGGAGCCGTCGTACACCTGCGTCGTGATGTCCGTCAGACGCTTGCGGGAGAAGAACGACGGGCTGGCCTGGTCGGTGCAGGTCGTGTCCGCCTTGCAGATCTGGTCGAACGGGACGTCCGGCCAGGCGTTGCGGTTGGCGGAGGTCAGCGAGCCGCACGTCTCTCCGCCCGACACGGGGACGCAGCGCTCGGCGACCGCGAACTTCACGCGGGCCGCGGCCGGTTGGGTGGTCGAGAAGACCGTGTCGCTGCGCTGGCCGTAGTCGATGCGCTTGAGCCAGCCGTTGCGGACGTACTCGGTGCCCTTGCCGGTGGAGCCGTTCTTGGCGTAGTGGTTGAGTTCCTTCTCGTACCAGTACGTCATCACGTTGCCGTGCGGGTCCACGACGTAGTCGAGGTTCCACCGCCAGGCCTGCGTCTTGCCACGGCCGGAGAAGGCGTCGCCGGAGGAGTAGCCGGGCTCGCCGGAGTCGTCGCCGTAGACCGGGGACGTCCAGACCGAGTTGGTCTCGGCCTTGCCGGAACTCCAGCCGGGCAGCCGGTTCTTGCCGAAGACGTACTGCGTGCCGTCGGTCGAGGTGACCGTCCAGAACTCGCCCTTGTCGCCGGTGTCCCCGTCGTCGCCGTTGACGGCGCCGGTGTCATGGACGACGCGCTCGCCGTCGTCGCTCTTGGGCCGCCACTTGCCGCCCTCTTTCACCAGCGGCGTGGACTTGCCGTTGAGGACGAGGGAGGCGTTGTCCTCCTTCCAGCACTGGTCGTACTTCTTGTCCTGGCCGTCGTCCTCGCAGTTGCCGTACGCGCGCTCGACGTAGGACACCGGGAGGTCGAAGCCCTCGCCTATCCAGGACGGCTGCGCGCTGGTGGAGGAGGTTCGCCCGTCCACGCTCTGCGCGGAGTAGCCGATGGACAGGTTCGGGGACGGGCCCGCCGGGGCCGGCGGGGCCTCCAGCGGGTAGTTCCAGGTGAAGTCGCCGTTGGAACCGCCGGCCGACCAGGTGGAGGAGGCCGCCAGCGGCGTGGCCTCGTAGCTGCCCTGGTCGGAGGAGGCGGCGGCGGAGAGGGCGAGGACCGCGCGGGCGGCCTTCGGGGCGGCGACCTGCGCGGTCACCGTCTCCTTCTCGGCGTCGTTCTCCGAGGCGACCGGCTCGGTCTTGCGGCAGGCCGCCTTCTCCGGGGTGGTCAGGGCGCACTCGGGCAGCCGGACCAGCCGCAGCCTGGAGGACCAGTTGCCGCTGTACGCGTCGGCGAAGGAGCTGTAGTCGACGATCGTTGCGGCCTTGCCGTCGCCGGTTCCGGCAACGGTGAAGACGAGGCCCTGGATGCCGAGTTCGGCGGTGGTGCCGCGGTCGAGTACACGTACCTCGGGCTTGTCGGCGGCCTGGGCGGCGGGCGAGGCCTGCGAGGTCTGCGCGGCCTTGCTCTTGGCAGTAGCGGTGGCCTTGGACTTCGCCGGTTCGACCTTCACCGCCGCCGCCGTGGGCCACTTCACCGTGCGCTCGGCCTTGGCCTGCGTCTTTCTCGCGGCGGCCACTGTCGGATCGTGGACCTTGGTGAGCTTGGGGTCGAAGGGCTCGGCCTTGCCGAACCTGGCCTTCTGCAGGGCGCTGTGCTCTCGGCCGTCGGCCGCCTGTGCCGGTACGACGCTGAGCAGACCGGCGACGACCGCTGTCGACAAGGGCAGGACTACGGCCGCCAGCCGACGACGGCCGGCCCTGCTCCATGTCCATCTCCTGGGCAGCACTGAGCTGTGCCTGGACAACACGTGGGGGGTTCTCCGGATTCTGAAGAGACGGCGCCTGAAGAGACGCCGAAGGGACGCCAATAAGACGTTGAGAAGCGGGGTGCGCGGGACGCGTGGTCCCGCACACCGCCGTGAAGTGATCAGGTGCGGCCGCTACTCGACGGGCACCGGGGGTTCGTCCACCGTGGACAGCTGCGTGATCTCGGCCTCGGAGAGCACCCCGGCGTAGACCCTCAGGTCGTCGAGCTGGCCGGGCAGGGCGTTGCCCCACTCACCGTTGTCGTGGCGGCGAGATCCGCCGACCATCAGCGGACCGGTGGGCTGGAAGGCCGCCTCGCTGAGGACTCCGTCCTCGTCGCCCTGCCGCTGACCGGAGACGTAGAGCTTGACGGCCTGGTTCACCGAGTCGAAGACGGCGACGACGTGCACCCACCCGCCGGGCGAGTTGACCTCGTCCGACACCACGGAGGCGGCGGGTCCGTCGAGCACGTCGGTCTCGTACCGGCCGAAGTTCCAGTCCCCGATGGACTCGCCCGCCTCCTGGCGGTACCAGAGCCGGAACGAGTTCCGCTTGGCTCCCGGGTGTGCGAACACGGTCGGCGAGTATGCCTTCGTGGTGTCGTCGAGTTCGCCGTCACCCAGGTTCACCCAGCCGGCGACCGTGTAGCTGCCGGACTCGTCGAGGGCCACGGGAGAGGTGGCGCGCCCGAGTCTGGCCGCATCGAGCGCAAGGACGTTGCCGTGAGCGGGGTCGTCGGTCGGGGCGAAGGCGGCACCGGTCTGCAGGTGCAGCGTGTTGCCCCGGCCGGACGCGTCCGCCGCTGTGGTGCCGGAGGACTCGTCGAGCGCCCAGTTGGCGAGCAGCGCGGCCTCGTTGTGGCCCGTCGCCGGGTTCTCGGCGTTGGCGATGGGCTCCAGCTCGTTGTCGAAGACCACGCGGTTCCAGACCTGGATCTGGTCGAGGTCGCCCTCGAAGTAGTCCGTGAGACCGCCGGCGGCCTTCATGCGGCCCACCTCGAAGGAACCCTTCGCCGCCCACGGAGTGGTGTACTCGGTGGTCGCCTGGAGCTGCCCGTTGACGTACAGCCGGATCTGCTTCTTGTTCTGGTCGTACACGCCCATCAGGTGGGTCCACGCGCCCACGACCGGTGGCTTCGTCGACTGCGCGCGGGTGATGACCGGGCTGTCGACGTCGGCCGAGTACCGGTTGAAGACCCAGCGGTCCAGCGACTGCGAGTAGTAGATCTGGAAGCTGCCGGCCCGCGTGCCGCTCTGCGTGGCCACGGTGGAGATGTGGTCCTTCGCGGTCAGCCGCGCCCAGGCGGAGACGGTGAAGCTGTTCGTGGTGTCCAGGACGGACGCGGCCGTGGAACCGGAGACGCCGGTGCCGTCGCCCCGCAGGCCGCCGCCGAGCCGGGCCTTGTCGGTCCAGGCCGCCGAGGGGGTGAGCGTCAGCGGCCGGTTCTTGCCCGAACTGTCGGCCGCGGTCGTGCCGGCGCCGTCGTCGAGCTTCCAACTGGCCACCGGGTCCGAGCCCTTGGCCACCTTGAACAGATAGTCGTAGGTGCCGCCGGGGTTGCCCGCGCCGTCGAAGGTCTGAACCCGCAGCGTGTTGGTCAGCCGCTTGTCGGGCGCGGCCTCGATCTCGTACGAGGAGGTGTTGGCCGTGAACGTCTTGGTGCCCAGCTTCACGCCGTTGAGCCACCAGTCGTAGCGGCGTACGTCAGTGGCGCCCGCGGCGACCTTGAACGCGGCGGTCATGCCGACGCTGCCGTGCTCGGGGTCGGCGCTGTCGCAGGTCGTGCCCGCGCACTCCGGGAACACGGACGAGGTCACCTTCGGCGCCGGCGGCCCCTTGGAGTCGACCTTGAAGAAGCAGGAGCTCGACCACGGGCCGAACAGGGAGTGCGTACTGCCCGCGTATGTGTACCTGTACTCGGTCCTGGCCCGGAACTTGTAGGCGACTCCGTCCTCCAGCGTCGCCGTGGGAATCGTCCCGGCGGTGCCGCTGTCCGTCCAGGCGGACGGCTTCAGGGAGGTCGGGGTCGCGCTGGTGCCCTTGTAGAGCTCGAAGTTGGGGCGCAGCGAGGCGTTGGAGGCGTCGCTCGACGTCGGCGTCGCGGTCAGCCGGGGCGTCTTGTCGCGAATGAGCGCCGGGGACGCGGAGGCCGAGCAGGAGACCTTCGGGTCGGACATCTTCACCGACGACGGCTTGGCGTTCGGCGGTGTGACGTACGTGATGGAAAGGCGCGGCTTGCGGGAGGCCGTGGCCTGGGGGTCGAGCGGGGACATGAACTGCTTCCACGCGATCGCGTCGCCCTCGTCGGCACGCAGCCCGAGCGTGGTGAGCGTGTCCTTCGCCTTCGCGGTGTACGCGACGGCCGACGTGGCGTCGAACTCGATGTCGCCGTCGGGGCAGGTGGCCGAGTGACCCTTCGCCGCCGAGACGGTGTCGACCTTCGCGTTCCACTTCGGCGGGTTGCTCCACGTCGTGGATCCGGAGATCTTGCTCGTGCGGTAGAGGTCGATGTTCTTCTTGTCGCAGTTCGCGGACCAGATCGCGTACGGCGTGAAGGTGGCGCCCAGGATCTTCTTGCCGGCCACCTTGCGGGTGTCGAACTGGAAGAGGGAGCGCGCCTTCTTGTTGTCCACGAAGGCGTCGTAGCCCACGCCGAGCGCGTGCTTGGTCTTCCAGAAGCTGGTGCCGGGCGAGCTGGACCACAGGGTCGTCCAGCCCGTCAGGGTCGCCTTGACGGCGGGCGGGTCGAGGACGACGGGGAAGGTGGTGGCGCTGTCTGCGAGAAACTCCTGGTCCGGCACGATGGAGAGGGTGTCGTCGGTGACGTCCGTCTCCATGACGGCCGTACGAGAACGGGCGCTTGCGCCGAGCGAGTCGGCGACGGCCGCCACGGAACTCGCGGACCGCGCAGCCGCCTTCTTGGCCGTGGGCTGGGGCGTGCCGGCGTCCCACATCAGCGCGGAGCCGCTGGAGACGACCGCGTGTCCGGTGTCGTCGACGAACGTGGCCGTGCCGGTTCCGTCCGCGCGCACGGACAGTCCCCGGCTCTCGACCGGGAACTCCACCTTCTTCAGGGCCGGGTTGGCCGCGGCCTCACGCGAGTGGAGCACCAAGTGGTAGGTGAACCCGTCCGGATGGACCTGAACGGCGAGGTCCACATCGGGAAGCACCGAGCGGTAGACGGCCGACGCCCCGTCGACCTCCGGCTTCGGCAGCGTCCAAGGGGACGACACCGCGTACTCCTTGTCACCGGTCACCAGCCGGGCCAGCGGTGTGTCCTTCCCACCGCCGGACAGCCTGACGTCCTCCGCCGCACGGGGCGCGAGGCTGCCGTCCGGCCGCACGGCCAGGGTGGTGTCGACGGCGGTCCACGCGCCGTTCTTCCGCACCCGCTCGGGCGACGTCGCGGCCTCGGCCGTGAACGTTCCGTCGGGGTTCGCGACGACCCGGCTGGTCGCCGTCGTCAACTCGCCGACCTCGACGGCCTTCCCCGAATCGACGGCCTTCTGTGACGCCTTCTCCTCCGCGGTGGCGGTGGGGAGGATGTCGTCCTCCCAGAACGCCTTGCCGCGCGCGGCCTCGTCGGCCGCTCCGTCAGCGGCCTGCGCTCTTGTTGTTGTCGCTTCGACCGGGACAACGGCCAAAGCAAGCGCTGCGGAGACGACGGTCATCGCCCCGCGCAGCACTCTTTTGCGACTGGTTCGCCGCACTCTTCCCCCCGCGATCTTTAATTTTTGATGAGGATTTCTTGGTCGACGAGGAGAGTAACGGTTCGAACGGGACACCTGTGCACTCAAGTTGCTCACACTTCGATCACAAACGGTCGACAGAGGCAGAGGTGTGCGGGTTAACGGGGGTAACACCCCAGGTCAGAGAAGTAAGCGCATACCGACCAGACAGTTTGGTGAAACCCTCGCGCAGGCCTGCTACCTGCGAGTAGCGTGCGTCCTCGCTCACCCCCCGCTCCCTGCGGTCCGCACCCGGGCCCGAGCCACGCAAGGAGAACCGGGATGTCTTACGACTCGTCCCCGTCGTACCCCGTTCCACCGCACCATCCGCCCCACAACTCGTCACCGTCCTACTCGACGTACCCGACGCAACCGACGTATCCGTGGGCTGCGCAACAGCCGGAGCCCGAACCCGCCCGACAGCCGAACCGGCATCGCCACACCGCTCTCGGGCACCACAGCGACCTGCGGGTGCTGCGCACCGCGTACCGCTGGCAGCGGCGCGTGGCGACGCTGACCGCGCTCGGCTACTTCACGCTGTTCCTCGTCCTGTCCGCGTGGGCACCGGCGTTCATGACGAGGGAGGTGGCCGACGGGCTGCCCCTCGGTCTGATGCTGGGGCTCTTCCAGATGCCCGTCACCTGCGTGGCGATCGCGCTGTACGAGTACACGGCCCGCCGGGGCGTGGACCCGATCGCCGAGCGGATACGGAAGCAGACCGAACTCGACACCAAGCGGGCGGAGGCGGGCAGGTGACCGGCTTCAGCAGTTCCGCCCAGGCGATGTCGCTCGTGGCGTTCACGGTCGTGGCGACCATCACGCTGCTGCTGTGCGTGATGACGGGCCCGGACCGGGACGACCTCGACGAGTTCTACACGGGGTACGGCTCGCTCTCCCCCATGCGCAACGGCCTGGCCATCGCGGGCGACTACATCTCCGCGGCCACCGTGCTCGGCACGGGCGGCGTGATCGCGTTCTTCGGGTACGACGGGGTCGTACTCGCCCTCAGTACGGCCCTCTCCCTCATGCTGCTGATGTTCCTGCTGGCCGAACCCCTGCGGAACGCGGGCCGGTTCACCATGGGCGACGCGCTGGCACGGCGGATGCCGGGCCGGGCGGTACGCATCACGGCGTGCGCGGCGACGCTGGCCGCGCTGCTCCCGCTGATGCTGGTCCAGCTCGCCGGAACCGGCGACCTGCTGGCGTTCATCCTCGGCTTCTCCAGCGAAGGGCTGAAGACGGGCTGCATCATCGGGCTCGGCGCGCTGATGATCAGCTACGCGGCGATCGGCGGCATGAAGGGCACCGCCCTGATCCAGATCCTGAAGATCGTGATGCTGCTCGGCTCGGGCGCCGTCATCGCCGTACTCATCCTGAACAAGTTCGACTGGAACGTCGGCGGCCTGTTCGACCAGGCGGCGCGCAGCAGCGGGGCGGGATCGGCGTTCCTCAGCTCGGGGCTGCAGTTCGCGGGCGGGCCCAACCCCCGGCTGGACATGATCAGTTCGGAGCTGACGGTGGTGCTCGGCGGGGCCTGTCTGCCGCACATCACCATGCGTATGTACACGGCGGGCAGCGCGCGTCAGGTGCGCCGTTCGATGTCCTGGGCGGTGCCGGCCGTGGCGCTGTTCGTGCTGATCATCACGGTCGTCGGGTTCGGGGCGACGGCGCTGATCGGGCGGGAGGCGATCGCGGCGGAGGACCCGCAGGGCAACACGGCGTATCTGCTGGGCTCGCGGGCCGCGTTCGGGGCGGACGTCTCGACGGCCGAGACGCTGCTGTTCACCACCGTCACCGCGGCGATCTTCCTGACCGTGCTCGCCTCCGTCGCCGGGATGATCCTCGCCTGCGCCAACTCCCTTGCCCATGACGTCTTCGCGCACGGCAGGAAGCAGTTGTCGCCGCGCCGCGAGATGACGCTGGCGCGGGTGTCCGCGGCGGCGGTCGGCATTCCGGCGATCCTGCTGGCCACGCTGGTCCAGCACCACAGTCTGCAGCCGCTGGTGACGCTGTCGTTCTGCCTCGGCGCGTCCGCGATAGCGCCGGCGCTGGTCTACAGCCTGTTCTGGCG
>NZ_LIQZ01000416.1 GCF_001418655.1 Streptomyces phaeochromogenes
GGGGCGGCGGGGGCGAAACCCCTCAGTCCCGCACCCCCGCGATCTCCCCAAGCCGCACCACTCGGCGCTCACGCCGAGACAACTCGCACGCCTCGGCAATCCGCAACGCCTGCAACGCCTCCCGCCCGTCACAAGGATTGGCCCGCTCCCCCCGCACGACCTCGACGAACGCATGCAGCTCCGCCTCGTACGCGGGCCCGAACCGTTCAAGGAACCCGGTCCACGGCTTCGTCGCGGCAGGCGGCCCGGCCGGCTCCGTGGAGGCGATCGGCGTACGGTCGTCGAGCCCGACCCCGATCTGGTCGAGCTCACCGGCCAGCTCCATGCGGACGTCGTACCCGGCGCCGTTGAGCCGGGTCGCCGTGGCGGAGGCGAGCGTGCCGTCGTCCAGGGTGAGGACGGCCGCGGCCGTGTCGATGTCGCCCGCGTCGCGGAACATCGAGGGCCCGGCGTCCGAGCCCATCGCGCACACCTCGGTGACCTCGCGGCCCGTCACCCAGCGGAGCATGTCGAAGTCGTGCACCAACGTGTCCCGGTACAGCCCGCCGGACAGCGGCAGGTAGGTGACCGACGGCGGCGACTGGTCGGAGGTCATGGCGCGCACGGTGTGCAGCCGCCCGAGCGAGCCGGAGCGCACCGCCTCCCGAGCGGCCGTGTACCCGGAGTCGAAACGCCGCTGGAACCCCATCTGCAGGATCGTTCCCGCAGTCTCGACCTCCGCGATGGCCGTTAACGTGCCCTGCAGGTCGAGGGCGATGGGCTTCTCGCAGAACACCGGAAGCCCGGCCCGTGCTGCCCGACCGATCAGTTCGGCGTGTGCTGAGGTGGCAGCCGTGATGACCACGGCGTCCACGCCCCAGGTGAAGATCTCGTCCACGCCGGGCGCCGCCGTGGCGCCCAAGCGGTCCGCGAGCCGACGGGCGCGTGCGGTGTCCGCGTCCGTGACGATGAGAGAGCCGCCGACCTCGCGGTGCCGGCTGAGGGCGGTCGCGTGGAATGTACCAATTCGACCCGTCCCGATGAGTCCGATGCGCATGGGACCAAACTGAGGGCGGACCCTACACCCTGTCAACGCTTTGTCCGGACAATCGAACCTCACAACTTCCCGTCATCATCCCCCGGAGCTACGCTCGGCCCCGTGCCCAAACCAGACGTGGACCCGACCGTGCCGCTCCAGCTCAGCGTCGACCGGAACAGCCCGGTGCCGCTGTACTTCCAGCTCGCCCAGCAGCTCGAAGCCGCGATCGAGCACGGCGCCCTGACCCCGGGCAGCCTGCTGGGCAACGAGATCGAGCTCGCCGGACGCCTCGGCCTGTCCCGGCCCACGGTCCGCCAGGCCATCCAGTCGCTGGTGGACAAGGGCCTCCTCGTACGCCGTCGAGGCGTCGGCACCCAGGTCGTGCACAGCCAGGTCAAGCGACCACTGGAGCTGAGCAGCCTCTACGACGACCTGGAGGCGGCCGGTCAGCGCCCGGCCACCCATGTCCTCGTCAACACCGTCGTCCCGGCGTCGGCCGAGGTCGCCGCCGCCCTCTCGGTGGCCGAGGGCAGCGACGTACACAGGGTGGAGCGGCTGCGCCTGGCCCACAACGAGCCGATGGCGTACCTCTGCAACTTCATGCCGCCCGGTCTCCTCGGCCTGGACAGCTCGCAGCTGGAGGCCACCGGTCTGTACCGGCTGATGCGTGCCGCGGGCATCACCCTGCACAGCGCCCGCCAGTCCGTCGGAGCCCGCGCCGCCACGGCCGTGGAGGCCGAGCGCCTCGGCGAGCCCGAGGGAGCCCCGCTGCTCACCATGCAGCGCACCACCTTCGACGACACGGGCCGAGCCGTCGAGTTCGGCACCCACACCTACCGCGCCTCGCGCTACTCCTTCGAGTTCCAGCTGCTCGTACGCCCCTGACCGCGCACACTCCAGCCCGCGCACGCCCCTGACCGCATACGCCCCTGACCTCGTACGACTCGGCGGGCGCCTCAGTCGCGCCCCGGGTCGGCGGGATGTGCTCGCGCGGTACCCGCCGTCCGAATGGGTGATCGCCGTGTCCGATACTTGGTATCTCCATGTATCGGATTCAAGAAGGGCACGGCTTCGTGGCACGGTTTCGGACCTGGGTCGGCATCGCGGTGGCAGGGGCGCTCGGCGCGTCCCTGGCCGGGTGCAGCAGTACCGGCGGCAAGCGCGCCGAGGACGCCCGCGAGGCGGCGTCCGCCCAGGGCAGGGCCGCGGTGGACACGCCCCGCTGGACCTTCGCGATGATCACCCACTCGGGCGACGGCGACACGTTCTGGGACATCGTCCAGAACGGCGCCGAGCAGGCCGCGGTCAAGGACAACATCAAGTTCCTGTACTCGCACGACGACGAGGCCCAGCAGCAGGCGCAGCTCGTGGACGCCGCCGTGGACAAGGGCGTCGACGGCATCATCGTCACGCTCGCCAAGCCCGACGCCATGAAGGGCGCCCTCGCGCGCGCCGAGAAGGCCGGCATACCCGTGATCACGGTGAACTCCGGCTCCGCGGAGTCCAAGGCGTTCGGCGCGCTCACCCACATCGGCCAGGACGAGACGATCGCCGGCGAGGCCGTCGGCGAAGAGCTGAACCGCCGTGGCCGGAAAAAGACCCTCTGCGTCCTCCACGAACAGGGCAACGTCGGCCACGAGCAGCGCTGTGCGGGAGTCAGGAAGACCTTCGACGGCACCGTACGGAACCTGTACGTGGAGGGCACCGACATGTCCGCCGTACAGGCATCCATAGGCGCCAAGCTCCAGGCCGACCGGTCCGTGGACGCGGTCGTCACCCTCGGCGCCCCCTATGCCGACACCGCCGTGAAGGCCCGGCAGGACGCGGGCAGCGAGGCCGAGATAGACACCTTCGACCTCAACGCCAAGGTGGCGGCCTCGCTCAAGGACGGCACCCTCGGCTTCGCCGTCGACCAGCAGCCGTACCTCCAGGGGTACGAGGCCGTCGACCTGCTCTGGCTCCACAAGTACAACGCCGACACGCTCGGCGGCGGCAGGCCCGTCCTCACCGGCCCGCAGATCATCACCGAGGACCAGGCCGCCGAGCTGGAGCAGTACGCGGAGCGGGGGACCCGATGACCGCGACGGCCCTTGCGGTGGACGAACGGCTTCTGCGGACCTCGCCGCTGCGCAGGCTGCTCGGCCGCCCCGAACTCGGCTCGGTGGTCGGCGCGCTCGCCGTCTTCCTGTTCTTCGCGCTGGTCGCCGACAGCTTCGTACGGGCGGCCGGGCTGAGCACCGTCCTCTACGCGGCCTCCACGATCGGCATCATGGCGGTGCCCGTGGCGCTGCTGATGATCGGCGGCGAGTTCGACCTGTCCGCGGGCGTCATGGTGACGTCGTCCGCGCTGATCTCCTCGATGCTCAGCTTTCAGATGACCGCGAACGTCTGGGTCGGCGTCGGCGTCTCGCTGCTGGTCACCCTCGCCATCGGCTTCTTCAACGGCTTCATGCTGACCCGCACCGGGCTGCCCAGTTTCATCATCACGCTCGGCACCTTCCTGATGCTGACCGGGACGAACCTCGGCTTCACCAAGCTCATCAGCGGCACGGTCTCCACGAAGACGATCGCCGACATGGAGGGCTTCGCGTCCGCCAGGGCCGTCTTCGCCTCCGTCCTCACGGTCGGCGGCGTCGACTTCAAGATCACCATCCTGTGGTGGCTCGGTCTGGTGGCCCTCGCCTCCTGGATCCTGCTGCGCACCCGCGTCGGCAACTGGATCTTCGCGGTCGGTGGCGGAAAAGACGCGGCCCGCGCGGTCGGCGTCCCGGTCGACAGGACCAGAATCGGCCTCTACATGGGGGTCTCCCTCGCCGCCTGGATCGCCGGACAGCACCTGCTCTTCTCCTTCGACGTCGTCCAGTCCGGAGAGGGCGTCGGCAAGGAGCTGACGTACATCATCGCGGCCGTCATCGGTGGGTGTCTGATCACCGGCGGCTACGGCTCCGCCATCGGCTCGGCGGTCGGCGCGCTGATCTTCGGCATGACCGACAAGGGCATCGTGTTCGCCGAGTGGAACCCCGACTGGTTCAAGTTCTTCCTCGGAGCGATGCTGCTCCTCGCGACCCTGCTGAACGCCTGGGTCCGCAAGCGCGCGGAGGCCACGAAATGACGCGGATCAGCGAGATGGGCGAGGCCGCCGGGACGATGCGTACCACCGCGCGAACGGCCCTCGTCGAGCTCGACGACGTCAGTAAGTACTACGGCAACGTCCGCGCCCTGGAGGGTGTCTCGCTGGAGGTCCACGCGGGCGAGATCACCTGCGTCCTCGGTGACAACGGCGCCGGGAAGTCGACCCTGATCAAGATCATCGCGGGGCTGCACCGGCACGACGCCGGCACCTTCCGCATCGAGGGCGAGGACGCCCGCCCGGCGTCCCCGCGCGAAGCCCTGGACAAGGGCATCGCCACCGTCTACCAGGACCTGGCCACCGTGCCACTGATGCCGGTCTGGCGGAACTTCTTCCTCGGCTCCGAGCCGCGGAAGGGCAGGGGCCCCTTCAAGCGCCTGGACGTCGACCTCATGCGCAGGACGACCCACGCGGAGCTCCTGCGCATGGGCATCGACCTGCGTGACGTCGACCAGCCCATCGGCACCCTCTCGGGCGGCGAGCGCCAGTGCGTGGCCATCGCCCGCGCCGTCCACTTCGGCGCCAAGGTCCTCGTCCTCGACGAGCCCACCGCTGCCCTCGGGGTGAAGCAGTCCGGCATGGTCCTCAAATATGTGGCCGCCGCACGTGATGCGGGCCTCGGCGTTGTCCTGATCACCCACAACCCGCATCACGCCTACCTAGTAGGCAACCGTTTCGTCCTCCTCAAGCGCGGCACGATGACCGGCAGCCACACACGCGACGAGATCACCCTGGACGAACTGACCCGCCAAATGGCGGGCGGCAGTGAGCTGGACGACCTGCGCCACGAGCTGGCGGGCGGCGCCCCGTGAGGGGCGCGGGGTGTGTCGATGTGCGCCTCCGCCGCGTGGGCGCGACCAGCCACGACGAACCCGCGGCTCACGGGCAGCGGCGGCTTCCCGGGTGCTGCCCCGGGCGCCGCGAGGGACGCCGCCGTGCAGCCAGCCCCCCACGTGCGGCAGAATCGGCGCGATGAGCACCTACCGCGACCTCGCACTCCCCAGGGCGCTCGGCTCCGCCAGAGCCGCGGGCGCCCCCATCGGCTCCCGCCGGGCCACCGTCCTGCGCACCGTGGGCACACGCGAGCGCCGGTCACACCTGACGGCGCCGCGCGTGCCGACCGTCGGCATCGACATCGGCGGTACGAAGGTGATGGCGGGAGTCGTCGACGCGGACGGCAACATCCTGGAGAAGGTCCGCACCGAGACCCCTGACAAGTCCAAGAGCCCCCGGGTCGTCGAGGACACCATCGTCGAGCTGGTCCTGGACCTCTCCGACCGGCACGACGTGCACGCGGTCGGTATCGGCGCGGCAGGCTGGGTCGACGCGGACCGCAACCGCGTCCTGTTCGCGCCCCACCTGTCGTGGCGCAACGAGCCCCTCCGGGACCGCATCTCGGGCCGCCTCGCCGTGCCCGTCCTGGTGGACAACGACGCCAACACCGCCGCCTGGGCCGAGTGGCGCTTCGGTGCCGGCCGCGGCGAGGACCACCTCGTCATGATCACGTTGGGCACCGGAATCGGCGGCGCGATCCTGGAGGACGGCCAGGTCAAACGCGGCAAGTTCGGCGTCGCCGGCGAGTTCGGCCATATGCAGGTCGTGCCCGGCGGCCACCGCTGCCCCTGCGGCAACCGCGGCTGCTGGGAGCAGTACAGCTCCGGAAACGCGCTGGTCCGCGAGGCCCGCGAGCTCGCCGCCGCCGACTCCCCGGTGGCGTACGGGATCATCGAGCACGTCAAGGGCGACATCTCCGAGATCACCGGCCCGATGATCACAGAGCTGGCCCGCGAGGGCGACGCCATGTGCATCGAGTTGCTCCAGGACATCGGCCAGTGGCTCGGCGTCGGCATCGCGAACCTCGCGGCGGCCCTCGACCCCTCCTGCTTCGTCATCGGCGGCGGCGTCAGCGCGGCCGACGACCTGCTCATCGGCCCGGCCCGCGACGCCTTCCGGCGCCACCTGACCGGCCGCGGCTACCGCCCCGAGGCCCGGATCGCCCGCGCCCAGCTCGGCCCCGAGGCGGGCATGGTCGGCGCCGCGGACCTCGCCCGGCTCGTCGCCCGCCGCTTCCGGCGCGCCAACCGGCGCCGGGTGGAGCGCTACGAGCGGTACGAGCGCTACGCCGAGTCGCGCCGCTCCGCACAGGACACGCTGTGACGGCCTCGCTGCCGCGCCAGGCCTCGCCCCCGGACGAGCCACCGCGGCCGGCCGAGGACCGCGGCCACATGATCCGCCGCCGCTCCCTGACGCTGCTGATCATTGTGCTGCTCATCGGTGTCCCGGCCGGCTACCTGGTGATCTCCGCCAACCAGAGCCGCGACAGCGGCAAGGACAAGGAGGAGAAGTACTCGGCGACCGGCCTCACGCCGGGCTGGCCCTCACGCGTCCAGCGCCGCCTCTACCGGATCCCCATCCCGGGGTCCTCGGCCGAGGTCGCGTACTACGAGACGAACAACTGGAAGACCAGCCGTCTCTACGTCCAGTTCCTCACCAGCGACGAGGGCCTCGACAAGTTCCTCAAGACCATCGGCACCAGCCGTGCGGCCCTGAAGAAGAACGACGTCGCCATCGGCGCCCGGGACCGGCGGGTCGTCGGCTGGGAGTTCACCGGCTCCGGTCCCTGGTCGGGCCTCAGCCACACCCACAAGAACCCGACGCCCACCCAGGACATCGTCGTGGACTGGTCGAAGCCCGGCCACCCCATGGTCTACGTCGTCTCCAGAACGACACCCTGACCCGCCCCGCTCCGCCGCCGAGCCGCACTGTCAGACCCGGCCCGTAGAGTCGAAGACGAGTGATCCGACCGGGGCGAGAGGGGTGACCGGGAGCATGAGCGTGGCGGAGACGCGTGCCGCTGTCGGCACCGAGCTTGGGGTGTCCGTGCGGCCGGCCGCCGTCTTCCTGCCCGCCGCCCTGCCGCGCGACGGCCGAATCGCCTTCTGGGACCCGGACGGGGACGCACCGCTCCTTGGCCCGGACACCGAGCTCACGGTCGTACGGAGGCACGGCGCGGGCGTTCGAAGGGCCTCCGTGCCCGCGCTGACCTTGCCGGTCGTCGAGGCGCTGCCGCTGCTGGTGCGGGCCCGGCGGGACCCGGCCGCACACCCCGCCACGGCCTGCTGGGGCGCCGCCGCGCTGCACGCCCTGCGCCTCGTCGCGCGCGGACGGCTGCTGCCCGGCCTGACGCCCGACGGATTCGACGCGTGGCGCGCCGGCCCCCTGGACCCGGACGACATCGCCCACCTGAGGGCGGTCGCCGCGTCCCTTCCGTACGAGGGACACGCCGTGCCGCTGCCGGGCCGAGGCCCGCTCCAGTTGCCCGACCGGGAAGCATTGATGCGCGCCTTCGTGGACGCGGTCGCCGACGCCCTGCCCCGCACCGCCGCCGCGCCGTACGCCACCGGGAAACCCTTCGCCGCAGCCGGGCCCCAGCGGCTGCCGGGCGCCCAGGACTGGGCGGCGGAGGTCGCCGCGGGCATGGACGCGGGGGTGCGGATCTCGCTGCGCCTGGACCTGTCCGCGTACGAGCTCTTCGACGACAGCGAGGGCGCGCGGCGCGCGGGCGCGGCCGTCGTCCAGGTGCACAGCCTCGCCGACCCCACCCTCGTCGTCGACGCCGCGGCCCTGTGGGCGGGCGCTGCCGACACGGCGTTCGGACCGCGTGCCCGTGTCGACGCGGCGCTGGCCGTGCGGCGCGCGGCCCGCGTCTGGCCGCCCCTGGACCGGCTGTCCGGGCAGGACGTGCCGGACGTACTGGCGCTGTCCGAGGACGAGTTGTCGGACCTGCTCGGCGTCGCCGCGACCCGCCTCGGCGCGGCAGGGGTCGCCGTGCACTGGCCCCGCGACCTCGCGCAGGACCTGAGCGCGGCGGCGGTCGTCCGCCCCGCGCCGGGCTCGGCCACGGACGGCACGGGCTTCTTCGAGAGCGAGGAACTGCTCCAGTTCCGCTGGCAGTTGGCGCTCGGCGGCGACCCGCTCTCCGAGGCCGAGATGGACGCGCTCGCCGAGGCACACCGCCCCGTCGTGCGGCTGCGGGACCAGTGGGTGCTCGTCGACCCGGCCCTCGTCCGCAAGGCGCGCAAGCGCGAACTGGGCCTGCTCGACCCGGTCGACGCCCTCTCCGTGGCGCTCACCGGCAGCGCGGAGGTCGACGGCGAGACGGTCGAGGCGGTGCCGGTCGGCGCGCTGGCAGCCCTGCGAGACCGCCTCACGGCAGGACTGCGACCGGCCGAACCACCGCCCGCCCTGAAGGCCACCCTCCGGGACTACCAACTCCGCGGACTGGCCTGGCTCGACCTCATGACCTCGCTCGGCCTCGGCGGCTGCCTCGCCGACGACATGGGCCTCGGCAAGACCGTCACTCTCATCGCGCTGCATCTGAAGCGGGCGCGCCCCGAGCCGACCCTCGTCGTCTGCCCCGCCTCGCTGCTCGGCAACTGGCAGCGGGAGATCGAGCGGTTCGCCCCGGGCGTGCCCGTGCGCCGCTACCACGGCCCCGGCCGCTCCCTGGAGTCCCTGGAGAACATGGACGGCGGGTTCGTCCTCACCACCTACGGAACGATGAGGTCGACGGCGCCGCAGCTCTCCGGGCAGCAGTGGGGCATGGTCGTCGCGGACGAGGCCCAGCACGTCAAGAACCCGTACTCGGCGACGGCCAAGGCCCTGCGGACGATCCCCGCACCGGCCAGGGTCGCCCTGAGCGGCACCCCCGTGGAGAACAACCTCTCCGAACTGTGGGCCCTGCTCGACTGGACGACTCCGGGACTGCTCGGCCCGCTGAAGTCCTTCCGCGCCCGGCACGCGCGCGCGGTCGAGAACGGCGAGGACGAGGAGGCCGTGACCCGTCTCGCCCGGCTGATCCGGCCCTTCCTCCTCCGCCGCAAGAAGTCCGACCCCGGCATCGTCCCCGAGCTGCCTCCCAAGACGGAGACGGACCACCCCGTCCCCCTCACCCGCGAACAGGCCTCCCTGTACGAAGCCGTGGTCCGCGAGTCGATGCTGGCGATCGAGACGGTCGACGGCATCGCCCGGCGCGGCCTGGTCCTCAAGCTCCTCACCGCGCTCAAACAGATCTGCGACCACCCCGCGCTGTATCTGAAGGAGGACACCGGCGGGCACCCCGGCGGCGGAGGGGCCTCCCGCCAGGCCGCCCGCTCCGGCAAACTCGCCCTCCTGGACGAGCTGTTGGACACGTTGCTCGCCGAGGACGGTTCGGCGCTCGTCTTCACGCAGTACGTGGGGATGGCCAAGCTGATCACCGACCACCTCGCGGCGCGCGCGGTCCCCGTGGAGCTCCTTCACGGGGGTACGCCGGTGGCCGAGCGCGAGCACATGGTCGACCGGTTCCAGAGCGGGGCGACGCCGATCCTGGTCCTCTCCCTCAGGGCGGCCGGTACGGGCCTCAACCTCACGCGCGCGGGGCACGTCGTCCACTTCGACCGCTGGTGGAACCCCGCAGTGGAGGAGCAGGCCACCGACCGCGCCTACCGCATCGGCCAGACCCAGCCCGTCCAGGTCCACCGCCTCATCACCGAGGGCACCGTCGAGGACCGCATCGCCGAGATGCTCGCCTCCAAGCGGGCCCTGGCCGACGCGATCCTCGGCTCCGGCGAGGCATCCCTGACAGAACTGACCGACCGCGAGCTGTCCGACCTGGTCTCGCTGAGGAGGTCGACGTGATGTCTTCGACGGATCGGCCGGAGGAGCGGGATCGGCCGGATTGGCCGGACCAGCCGGATTGGCCGGAGCAGCGGGACCAGCCGGACCAGCAGGATCGGCAGGACGAGCGGGAACAGCTGCATCAGCCGGAACAGCCGGAACAGCCGGAACAGCCGGAACAGCCGGAACAGCCGGAACAGGCGGAACAGGCGGACTCGCCTGGCACCGAGACGTCTCCGGCAGGCGAGACGCTTTCGGCCGCTGAGTCCCACTCGGCCCGTGAGGCGCTCCCGGCCCGTGAGGCGCTCCCGGCCGGTGAAGCCCTCCCGGTTGGTGAGTCCCGGCCCGCCGACGCCGCTCGCCGTGCTTTGCGGGCGGCGCGGCGGGCCGGGACTCACCAA
>NZ_LIQZ01000417.1 GCF_001418655.1 Streptomyces phaeochromogenes
CCGCCCCCACAGAGCGCCTAGTTCACCACCAGCCTCGCCGAGTTGTTCGACCCATCCGGATCAAACGGAAACCCGTCCCCCCGTTCCGGACGAACCACGACCGCCCCACTGGCCCCGGGCACCACCACGTCCACGCGCAGCTTGAACGCGTACGTACGGTTCTCACTCTCCGACACCCAGTACGGCAGGTTGCACACATAACGCGGAGCACCCGTGGACCCCGGGAAGTAACCACCGTCCAGCGTCCGCGGGTAGCAACCGGACGGAACCCCGGTAACCGTGGTGCCCTCCGGAACGCGCAGATCGACGCTGGCCACCGGGTCACCGGAACCGAGGTTGCCGACCCAGGCCGGCCCCTTGTTCCGGAAGGCGATCCTGGCCGTCACCGTGTCACCGGCGGCACCCGAGACCGCGGCACCGCGCACCGCGAAGTCCGCCGTGTTGGCGGCACCGATCTGCAGAGCCACGTAGTTGTCGTCGTTCCAGAGGTCGGTGGCACCGCCACCGGGCTCGACGCTCAGGTCCAGCCGCTCGTTGAACGCGTGCTCCGCGATCGCCACCCTCAGCGGCTCGGGCAGCTCGAACGACTCACCGGGCGCGAGGACTTCGTCGAACGTGCAGGTGGCGTGCGCGACCGGAACGACGTCGGTGTACTCGCACTCGGGGTACGTCGACACGAAGTCGAGCCCGTAGGACGCGTACATCGTCAGCGTGAAGCCGTTCGCCGCCTCGTTGCCCTTGTTGGACAGCGCGAACGGGATCGTCTCCGTCGTCCCCGGCTCGGTCTCGCCCACCGGCGCCTCGTCACGGATCGAGAGGTCGGGACCGGACGCCACCGTCAGCGTCGTGGCGGAGCTCTCCGCCACGAGAACGCCGTCGGGACCGCCGGTCGCGGTCGCCTCGTACGTGATCCGCCCCTGCGCGCCGCCCGTGGCACCGTCGGCCGCCCGGACCTCCAGCTGGATCTGCTCGTGGTCGCCCTCCCCGGCGACCGGCACGTCCGGTACGACGCACACGGCGGTCGTGCCGCTCGGCGTGCAGGTGTCCGGCCAGGTCACCTCAGCGACCCCGGCGAGCCCCGAGACGTCCACGGTGAGCCTGCCGTCGGTCACGGTGAAGTTGCTGTTCTCGTGATTCATGCCCAGGTCGAGCGTCCGGGCCTGCGGCTCACCGCCGTCCGTGCCGAGCGGCAGGCCCTGCTCGTACGGCGCGTTGATCCACAGCTGGTCGGTCTCCGGTTCGTCGGCGGCTGCCGGCAGGGCCAGGCCCACCGTGAGCAGGCCGGCCATCGCACCGGCACAGGCTCCGAGGCGCAGGGTGCGCCGGACGGAGTCGGGTCTCATGTCTCCCCCAAGGGACTCGGTCGTGTCTCCTTCGACATGTGCAACATCTAGACCCGCGTGGGCAGTTGAAGGTTGCGCCCGAAATGTGCGGGACCTGTGCGCCCGGTCCCGGCCCGATCCGCCGGGCCGGGTGGGCCGGACCCGTACGCCGGGCGGGTACGCCGGACCGTATACACCGGAACGCCGGGCCGGCCGCGTTCCCGGGCAGGCCCTGCCGGGTACAAACCCTGTGCTCGCCACAAGTTCTTTGCGTGCAGACCAGTTCCTGACACGGCGTCAGTTAAGTAATCTGACACTGCGTCAGTTATTGGCAGCCACACAGGAGCGGGCGGACCGATGCTTGGATCAACCCACGGCACCCTCACCACCGACTCCCGCCGGGCCCGAGTCATCGCCTGCGGCGAGCAACCGGCCCCTGCCGTGCACGGCAGGCCCGCCGCCACCGACGACCTCGACGTCAGCGGCCGGCCGCTGTACGCCGGCGTACCCGATCTGGACCGCTTCTTCCGCCCCGAACGGGTGGCCGTCGTCGGCGCCTCGGACGCCGAGGGACGGCCGAACACCGGCATCACACGGCAACTGCTTGCCTGGTCCGAGCGGGTCGGCGCCCGGCTGTATCCGGTGCATCCGACGCGCGAGTCGGTCTTCGGCATTCCGTGCGTCGCCGCCGTCGCGGACCTGCCCGAAGAGGTCGACATGGCCGTGCTGCTGGTCTCCGATCCGCTGCCCGTGATCGAGGAACTCGCCGAGACCAAGGTGAAGTTCGCGGTCGCCTTCGCCTCCGGGTTCGCCGAAACGGGCGCGGAGGGCGCCGCCGCGCAGGCCAGGCTGGCCGCCGCCGTGGAGCGCTCCGGGCTGCGGCTGCTGGGGCCGAACACCAACCTCAATGCTTTTGAGAGGTTCCGCGAGGATCTGGACGGGCCTGCGATCGCGCTGATCACCCAGTCCGGACACCAGGGGCGTCCCGTCTTCACGATGCAGGAGCTGGGCGTACGGCTCTCGCACTGGGCGCCCACCGGCAACGAGGCCGACCTGGAGAGCGCCGACTTCATCTCCTACTTCGCCGAGCAGCCCGAGGTCGGCGCCATCGCCTGCTACGTCGAGGGGCTGAAGGACGGGCGGTCCTTCCTGCTCGCCGCGGACCGGGCGGCGCGGCGTGGGGTGCCGGTGGTGGCGGTGAAGGTCGGCCGCACCGAGACCGGCGCCCGTACGGCCGCCTCGCACACCGGCAAACTGACCGGCGCCGACGCGGTGGTGGACGCGGCGATGCGGCAGTACGGAGTGATCCGCGTCGACGGCCTCGACGAACTCCAGGACACGGCCGCGTTGTTGGCGCGTGCCCGGCCCCCGTCCGCCGACGGTGTCGTCGTCTACTCGATCTCGGGCGGCACGGGCGCGCACTTCTCGGACCTCGCGACGGAGGCGGGGCTGTCGCTCCCCAGGCTGTCGCCCGGCAAGCAGGCCGAGCTGCACGAGTGGATACCCGAGTACCTGGACGTGTCCAACCCCGTCGACAACGGCGGGCATCCGGTGGGCGACTGGCGCGGCCGGAAGATCATCGACGCGATCCTCGCCGATCCGGGGGTGGGGGTGCTGATCTGTCCGATCACGGGTCCCTTCCCGCCGATGAGCGACAAGTTGGCGCAGGACCTGGTGGACGCGGCGGAGCAGACGGACAAGCTGGTGTGTGTGGTGTGGGGGTCGCCGGTGGGGACGGAGGCCGCGTACCGGGAGACGCTGCTCGGGTCGTCGCGGGTCGCCACCTTCCGTACGTTCTCGAACTGCATCACTGCCGTGCGGGCCCACCTGGAGCACGCGCGGTTCTCCTCGTTCTACCGGTCGCCGTTCGACGAGGCGCCTCGTACGTCGTCTCCCTCGTTCCGCAAGGCGCAGGCGCTGATGCGGCCTGGGCAGCAGTTGAGCGAGCACGCGGCGAAGCAGTTGCTGCGCGCGTACGGGATACGCGTGCCGCGGGAGCAGTTGGTGACGAGTGCCGCGGCGTCCGTGCGGGCGGCCGGGCTCGTCGGCTATCCCGTGGTGATGAAGGCCTCCGGTGCGCAGCTCGCCCACAAGACCGAACTCGGGCTTGTGAAGATCGGGTTGACCTCGGCGAGTCAGGTCCGGGACGCGTATCGCGACCTGACCGACATCGCGCGGTACGAGGATGTGCCGCTCGACGGGGTGCTGGTGTGCCAGATGGTCGAGCCCGGGGTCGAGATGGTCGTGGGGGTCACGCAGGACGAGCTGTTCGGGCCGACGGTGACGGTGGGGCTGGGCGGGGTGCTCGTGGAGGTGCTGCGGGACAGTGCTGTGCGGGTGCCGCCGTTCGGGGAGGATCAGGCTCGGTCGATGCTTTCTGAGCTCCGCGGGCGGGCGCTTCTCGACGGTGTCCGCGGGCGCCCTCCGGCCGACCTCGACGCACTCGTCGAGGTCGTCCTCCGCGTCCAGCGCATGGCCCTCGAACTGGACGGGGAACTCTCCGAGCTGGACATCAATCCGCTGATGGTGCTGCCTCGGGGGCAGGGGGCGGTTGCGCTGGACGCGTTGGCGGTGTGCCGCTGACGGACGGTGTGTTGGGTGCGGGTCGGTCGGGGCCGGGGTGCGCGGTTCCTCGCGCCCCTGAAAGACGCGCCAGCCGTTGGGTTGTCGGGTCGGGGCCGCGACGGGGCATCCGATCGCAGCTGTGTCATCCCGCACCTACACGTTGCCCATCAGAGGTCGTGCTGCGATCGGAAACCCCGACACGACCCCTTCGTCCGAAGGGCGGCTGCCGGAGGGGTGGGGGGCCACTTGAGATCCTTCAGGGGCGCGGGGAACGCCGCAATCTTCTGCCTTTAGGGGCGCGGGGAACGCCGCAGTCTTTGTCTTTTAAGGGGCGCGAGGAACCGCGCACCCCGCCACGACCCACCCGCACTTTTCAGGGGCGCGGGGAACGGCGCAATCTTTTGTCTTTTAGGGGCGCGAGGAACCGCGCACCCAGCCACGACCCACCCGCACTTCTCAGGGGCGCGGGGAACGCCGCAATCCTTTGCCTTTAGGGGCGCGAGGAACCGCGC
>NZ_LIQZ01000418.1 GCF_001418655.1 Streptomyces phaeochromogenes
GCCTCGCCGACCACCTCGATGTCGGGGGCGCTGCGCAGGATGAGGACGAGACCGGCGCGTACGGCGGACTGGTCCTCGGCGACGAGCACACGGATCATTCGGTTTCTCCTTCGGTGATCGGGAGGGTGGCGCGTACGGTCCAGGTCTTGCCGTCGGCGGAGTCCGGGGCACCGACCGGTCCGGCCTCGAACGTGCCGTGCAGCAGGGCGACCCGCTCGCGCATCCCTATCAGGCCGGTACCCGAGCCGGGCGCGCGCGGGCCGTCGTCCCGGGCACCGCCGTACGGGCTGGTCACCCGCACGTCGAGGGAGTGGTCGCGCTGGGCGAGGGTGACGGTGACCAGGCCGGGGGAGGCGTGCTTGAGGGCGTTGGTCAGGCACTCCTGAACGATGCGGTAGGCGGTCAGTTCGACCGGGGCGGGGAGCGCCGTGTGGGTGCTGTCCAGGTCCACGTCGAGGCCGTTGGCGCGGGCCTGGTCCACCAGCGTGCCGAGTCCGTCGAGGGTGGGCGCGGCGACCGCCTCCGTGTCGCCGCTGCTGTCGCGCAGGATGCCGATCAGGCGGCGCATCTCGGCGAGCCCCTCGACGCTGTTCTCGCGGATCACGCCGAGGGCCTGCTTCGAGGTGTCGGGATCGTCGAGCGAGAGCGCGGCCGTGGAGTGGATGGCGATCGCGGAGAGGTGGTTGGCGACCATGTCGTGCAACTCCCTTGCCATGCGGGCGCGTTCGGCGGTGACGGCCTGGCTGCGGTCCATCTCGGCGAGCAGGGCGGTCTGTTCGGCGCGGAGGCGGGCCGCTTCGGCGGCGTCGCGGTGGTTGCGCACGATCCAGCCGGTGGCGGCCGGTGCCAGCGACACGATGCCGACGCCCGCGCCGATGAGCAGGGCCTCCGGCTGACGCCAGATCGCCACGGGTGCGATCGTTCCGGCCACCGTGAGCAGCCCGGTGATCCACGGGATGCGCCGGGCGGAAGCGGGCGGCCCGTACAGCACCGCCGCGTACACGAGGTCGGTGAACATCACGAGGGTGGCCAGGCTGCCCCGCGTGAACAGGTCCGCGACCACCGCGACCGTGCCGACGAGCAGGGCCGTGCGCGGCATGGTCCTGCGCAGCAGCTCACAGCCCGTCATCACGACGAGCGGGATCAGCAGGGCCCGGCTGTCGGACCACAGGACGATCGGCTCGTCGGCCGGCCGGGTGCCAAGACCGACCACGTACAGGAAGATCCCGCCGAACAGTCCCGCGGCCGCGATCCGCACGTCGTCTCGGTGGGGGCGGGGGAGTCGTACGGCCATGACTCCATCCAACACGGAGTGCGGTGCCGATGCCTGATCCCGGGGGACGGTCCTTGGCTACATCGAAGGATGCAGTGCCGTTTCGTCACTGGCGACGACGATCGGGGCTCGGGGCGACGGGAGCCTGGAAGGGTGACCGAGAGGAGCGAGTCGTGATCGTCACGCTGATCGTCGTATGCGAGGTCGGCTTCTGGGTGCTGCTGGCCGCGGGCCTCGCCTTCCGCTACCTGCTCAAGATGCCCCGCACGGGGCTGGCCCTGCTGTTGTGCGAGCCGCTGCTGGAGGTCGTGCTGCTGGTCGTCACCGCGCTGGACCTCAAGGACGGGGCGGAGCCGAGCTGGAAGCACGGGCTGGCCGCGCTGTACATCGGCTACACCGTGGGGCATGGCCACCGGACCGTGAAGTGGCTCGACGGGCATGCGGCCCATCGGCTCGCGGGTGCGGCTCGGCCCGTCGGGCCGCCGCGGTATGGGATGGCTCGCGCCCGGCACGAGGGCAAGGTGTGGCTGGGGTCCGTGGTCGCTGCGGGGGTTGCGACCGTGTTGTTGCAGGTCGCCATCTGGTACGTGGGGGATTCGGGGCGTACGGGGTCGTTGGAGAGTTGGCGGTTTGTGGCTTGGCGGGCCGTTGGGATTCATGGGGTGATCGCGTTGACCTACCTGATCTGGCCCAAGAAGGCGCCGGAGGGCTCCGCCGGGGAGGGGGCGTCGGTGGAGCGGAGCCTCACCAAGAAGTGAGGCTCCGCCGGGGGGTGGGGGAGAACGTGGCTCGTTCGCTGCGGGTGGGTCGGTGCTGGTCGCGCAGTTCCCCGCGCCCCTAAAAGCCAAAAGACTGCGCAGTTCCCCGCGCCCCTAAAAGCCAAAAAACGTCCTCAGCGTTCGCCGCCCGGGACCCACAGGACGTCGCCCGTCTCCTTGTTTGCCGTCCTTGCCAGGATGAAGAGCAAGTCCGACAGGCGGTTGAGGTAGGTCGCCGTCAGGGGGTTCATTACCTCCTCGTGCACCTCCAGGGCCGCCCACGTCGAGCGCTCCGCCCTCCGGACCACCGTGCACGCCTGGTGGAGGAGGGCCGCGCCCGGGGTGCCGCCGGGGAGGATGAAGGAGCGGAGCTTCTCCAGCTGTTCGTTGAAGTGGTCGCAGTCCGCCTCCAGCTTGTCGATGTAGAACTGCTCGACCCGCAGGGGAGGGAACTCGGGGTTCTCGGCGACCGGCGTGGAGAGGTCCGCGCCCACGTCGAAGAGGTCGTTCTGGACGCGGGTGAGGACCTTGACGATCTCCTCGTCGAGGTTGCCGAGGGCGATCGCCGTGCCGATGGCCGCGTTCGCCTCGTTGGCGTCGGCGTACGCCGAGATCCGCGGGTCGGTCTTGGCGACCCGGCTCATGTCGCCCAGGTTCGTCGTGCCCCGGTCGCCGGTCCTGGTGTAGATGCGCGTCAGATTGACCATGCGGCCAGCGTAGTTACGCCCCGGCCTCCCGGAACACTCGTGTGCCCACCGTCACGGCGATTCCCGTGAGGCCTACGGCCACCAGGACGCCGTACAGCATGGAGGAGGTCGCGTACGAGCCGACGTACGCGTCCCGCATCGCGTCCACCAGATAGCGGAAGGGCATGACGTGCGAGAGGGCGTCCAGCCAGCCGGGCGCCAGTGACATGGGGAGCATCAGGCCGGACAGGAGCATGGACGGCATGGTCAGCGCGTTGATCGTCGGGCCGAACGTGTGGGCCGAGCTGAGGCGCATGGCCAGCGCGTACGACAGCGAGGCCAGCGAGACGGTCAGCAGCGCGACGAACGCGAAGCCGATCAGGATGCCTGCCAGCGGTGCTCGCAGGCCCATCACCACGGCGGCCAGGACCAGCAGGACCGCCTGGAAGACGAAGACCGCCGTGTCGCGCAGCACTCGGCCGAGCAGAAGTGCCAGGCGGCTGACCGGAGTGACGCGCATCCGCTCCACGACCCCGTGGCCCTTCTCGACGATGATCATGAATCCGGCGAACGCGGCCCCGAACAGGCCGAGTTGGAGCAGCAGTCCGGGGACCAGGACCTGCCAGGAACTCCCGCCGCCGCCCAGCGGCAGATCGGTGAGCAGCGGGCCGAAGAAGAGCAGGTACAGCAGCGGCATCAGTACGCCGAAGAGCATCGCGAACTTGGAGCGCAGGGTCTGGCGCATGTAGCGCCCGAAGATCAGCGCGGTGTCCTGGAGAAGCACGGTCGTCACGTCCTGGATGGATGGGAGGGACAGGCGGTCAGACGGCTACGGGGGTGGAGTCCGCCGGCGCGGGGCCGCGGCCCGTGATGGCGAGGAACGTGTCCTGCAGCGTCGCGTCGATCGACCCTCCGTGCTGGAGCTTGAGCGCGCTCGGCGTGCCCTCGGCCACCACGACCCCCTGGTCGACGATCACGAGCCGGTCGGCGAGCGCGTCCGCCTCGTCGAGGTAGTGCGTGGTGAGGAAGACGGTGGTGCCGTGGTCGTCGCGCAGGCGTCGGACCAGGTCCCAGAGGTCCGCCCGGCTCGCCGGGTCGAGGCCCGTGGTCGGCTCGTCGAGGAACAGCACCTTCGGGCGGTGGGTGAGGCCCAGCGCGATGTCGAGACGCCGGCGCTGGCCGCCGGAGAGCGCCGACGTCTTCCGGTCGAGGAGGTCGATGAGGTCCAGGTCCCGGGCCAACTCCTCGGCCCGCTGCACCGCCTGATCCTTGGTCAGGCGGTAGAGCCGTCCCTGCGTGACGAGTTCCTCGCGTACGGAGATCTGGGGGTCGACCCCGCCCGACTGCGCCACGTACCCGCTCGCGCGGCGGACGCCCTCCGGGTCGGTGGCCAGGTCGTGGCCCGCGACGGTGGCGGCGCCGCCTGTTGGGGCCAGCAGGGTCGTGAGCATCCGGAGCGTGGTCGTCTTGCCCGCGCCGTTCGGGCCGAGGAAGCCGAGGATCTCGCCCGCCCGGACGGTGAGGTCGATGCCGCGGACCGCCTCGACGGGGCCGCGCTTGGTCTGGAAGGTCCGGGCGAGGCCGGCCGTGCTGATGATGGGCATGCGCCAAGAAAAACAGAGTGACTTAAATTTTGCAATGCCACCAAAATTTAAGAGAGACCAGAAATAATCGGTCCGGCCTACGATGAAGCCATGGCAGAGGGGCTCAGGGAGCGGAAGAAGCGCGAGACCAGGCAGCGCATCTCGGACATCGCCACGGGACTGTTCCTGGAGCACGGCTTCGTGACGGTGACCATGGCCGAGGTCGCGGACGCGGCCGACGTCTCCGTGAACACCGTCTACAACTACTTCCCGGCCAAGGAGGACCTCTTCTTCGACCGCAGCCGGGGTGTCGTCGACCGGCTCTCGCGCTGGGTGCGCGGCCGGCGCGTCGGAGAGTCGGCCGCCGTCGCCGTCCTGCGCGAGCTGCGCGAGGAGGTCGAGGCGGTCTCGCCCCGGGTCGGACTGATGGAGGGGTACGACCGCTTCATGCGCGTCATCCATGACGCGCCCGCCCTCCGGTCCCGCCTGTGGAGCCTTCAGCAGGAGGTCCACGACGACCTGGAGGCGGCACTGCGCGAGGAGACGGGCGCCGATCCGGACGATCCGACTCCGGGTCTGATGGCCGGGCAGATCGGCTGGCTCCACCAGACGGTGATGAGCGAGATCAGCCGCGAGATGATGGCGTGCCGCGATCCGGCCGAGGTGTCCCGAGAGGTGCTGGCACTGCTCGACGGCATGGAGGACCTTTTGAGCGAGAAGGTCCTCAACTACGCCGTACGGGCGGCGGAATGAGCCGCTCGGTGTGATGTCCGTCCTATGAGACGTGACGCGCGTTACTTACCGGTCACACAGCGCCTGACGAGCGCTAGGGTCCGCCGAAGAGGCAACCCGACAGCGTGTTACCCGGGTTGTCTCGCGATGGTCAACGCCGGGAAAACGCAGCAGGGGAGTCGGACAGTGGCAGGGAAGCTCGCCGTCATCGGGGCCGGACTCATGGGTTCAGGTATCGCCCAGGTCTCCGCACAGGCCGGCTGGGACGTCGTCCTGCGCGATGTCACCGACGAGGCGTTGACCCGTGGCACCGACGGCATCAAGGCCTCGTACGACAAGTTCGTGAGCAAGGGCAGGCTGGACGCCGACGCGGCCGAGCAGGCGCTGGGCCGTATCACCACGACGACCGATCTGGACGCGGTCGCCGACGCCGACATCGTCGTCGAGGCCGTCTTCGAGAAGCTGGAAGTCAAGCACGAGATCTTCCGTACGCTCGACAAGCTGGTGAAGGACGAGACCGTACTCGCCTCCAACACCTCCGCCATCCCGATCACCAAGATCGCGGCGGCCACCGAGCGCCCGGAGCGGGTCGTCGGCGTCCACTTCTTCTCGCCGGTCCCGATGATGCAGCTCTGCGAGCTCGTCCGCGGCTACAAGACGAGCGACGAAACACTCGCCACCGCGCGGGAGTTCGCCGAGTCGGTCGGCAAGACCTGCATCGTCGTCAACCGTGACGTGGCCGGCTTCGTGACCACCCGGCTCATCTCGGCGCTCGTCGTCGAGGCGGCCAAGCTGTACGAGTCGGGCGTGGCGACCGCCGAGGACATCGACCTCGCCTGCAAGCTGGGCTTCGGTCACGCGATGGGTCCTCTCGCCACCGCCGACCTCACGGGCGTCGACATCCTTCTGCACGCGACCAGCAACATCTACACCGAGTCCCAGGACGAGAAGTTCGCCCCGCCGGAGCTGATGCGCCGGATGGTTGACGCCGGTGACATCGGCCGTAAGAGCGGGCAAGGCTTCTACACGTACTGATACACGTACTGACTCTGCGGCGATCTTCGACCGGTCACTCCTCGGAGTGAATTCGGTATCGGTTCGCTTACAGAGGGCAACTTCTGCCCCGGTACGGCAGTCAGTCCTGGCAACACAGGACACGACGAAGACGCAGCGTACGAAACGCACTCTCGGGGAGCGCATATGTACATCAGGGGCGACCACGCCGAGCTGGTCGTCGGGGGCCGCCTCGACGTCCGCAGCGCGGCGGACGCCCGTACGGTCCTGCACTCGGCAGTCGACGACGGCGTCGGCGACCTGGTGCTCGACCTGTCAGAGCTGGACTCCTGGGACGCCACCGGGCTCGGTGTCATCATGGGGGCCCACCGGCGGGCGGGGCGGTGCGGCCGGAGGCTTGTGCTGCGCGGCGTCCCGCCGCAGATGCAGCGACTGCTGGTGGCCACCCGGCTCCACCGGATCCTGGCGATCGAGGGCGGCATCGGCGTCGAGTCGCTGCCCCGGGTGTGACCCCGCGCCCCTCCCGGACGTGACCCTCCGCAGCCGCTCGATGTGACCCGGCGCCGTTCCTGGATGTGACTCGGCGTCACTGTCGCAAACGGCGAAGATCGGGTAGGAAGCGATCGTACGAAACGTATGTCGCGAACAATCCTCACGAAGCTGTGACGTCTCGGACGGCGCGGTACCCCGTGTGTTCGTAGATACTGTGCGAAGGTTTAGGGTTCGGCTGCCCGCGTCTTGACGAACCCGTGAGCGGGCACCGGACCAGAAGCGACAGCGCAGTGTGCAGCAAGGCCGGGAGGGGCTCGGCACACCACGCTTTTGGGGGGCTTGGACCTATGGACCCGATGAACCGGGGACCCGAAGAGTACGGCCACGACGACGACGGCTCGGCGCCACGACAGCGCCCGCCGCGCGATCCTCTGACGTCCGACTTCGGTCAGCACACGCCAGCACTGGCCCGCACCGTCCAACTCGTGTCGGGCGACCATCTGCTCACCGTCAATCCCGTCGACGGCAGCGAGATCGAGCTCTGCCCGCCGGGCGAGCGACCGCCGCGGCCCACGAAGTACAGCGCAGCCGACCGGGCCGAGCTGGCCCGCTCGACACGACCTCCCGTACCACCAGGGGCCTCGCTGCCCAGACTGCCGCTCCTGGAGCGGCAGGAGGAGCGTGAGCGGCTTGTACGCCTGCTCGCGCGCGGGCGCTCCGTGCGGCTCACCGGACCCTCGGGCTCGGGCCGCACCGTGCTTCTGGACGCCGTCGCAGACGACTGCGCGGACCTCGCCCCGGACGGTGTGGTGCGCCTCAGCGGCCACCGCCGCACCCCGGACGATCTCCTGCACGACCTCTTCGCCGCCGTCTTCAACGCTCCGCTGCACCGGCCGGAGCGGGAGGAACTGCTCGCGTTCGTCCACGAGATCGGCGCGGTCGTCGTCCTGGACGACGTGGAGTTCGGCGCCGGCGCGCTCGACGAACTGCTCGACGCGACCCCCGAGTGCGCCTTCCTGATCTCCGCGACACCGGACGTTCCCGCGCCGTCGACCGACTCGCTCCTCGAAGAGGTCTTCCTCGGCGGCCTCGGCCGCGGCGGCGGTCTCGAACTGCTGGAGCGCGCCGTCGGCCGCGTCCTGACCGAGGACGAGGCGAACTGGGCGGGCGACCTCTGGTTCGAGTCCGAGGGACTGCCGCTGCGCTTCGTGCAGGCCGGTGCGCTGCTGCGGCAGCGCGACCAGCTGCGCGCCGACCCGAACGCCTTCGACGAGTTCGGCTACTACGAGGACGCGCCCGTGGACGCGCCCTTCGACGCCGAGGACGGCCACGACGTACCGCTGCCGTCGCTCGCCGAGGGCGCCGCCCCGGCCGCGCTGCTCGCGACCCGGCTCAGCGAGTCGGCGCGCGCCACGCTGCGCTTCGCCGTCGCGCTGGACGGCGAGGTGCCGCACCAGGCGCATCTGCCCGCCCTGGTGGGGGACACGCACGCGGACGCCGCGCTCGCCGAGCTCGTCGGCTGCGCGCTCGTCACACCGGTCGGCTCGCACTACCGGCTCGCGGCCGGCGTACAGACCCAGCTGGAGGCCGTCGGGTACGCGTCCGACGCCGAGGAGAAGGCGCGCGCCGCCGCCGAGCACTACGCCTGGTGGTCGGGGCATCCGTCGGTCACCCCGGAGCGGGTCGCCGCCGAGGCGGACGCCGTGCTCGCCGCACTGACCGCCCTGGCGCCTCTTACGGACCCACGGGCCGAGGACGAGGAGAGCGCCACCGCGGTACGGCTGGCGCGCACGGCCGCGCCCGCGTTCGCCGCGGGGCTGCACTGGAGTGCCTGGGAGCGTGCGCTGCGCTCGGGCGCCGAGGCGGCCCGGTTGTCCGGCGAGGTCTCGGATCAAGCCTATTTCCACCACGAGCTGGGCGTCCTCGCGGTCTGCGGCGGGCAGTTCGACCGGGCCCGCGCCGAACTGGAGGCGTCCATCGGGCTGCGCGGCGCCCTCGCCGAGAAGCGCGGCACCGTCGCCGGCCGCCGCGCCCTCGCCCTGGTCGCGGACCGCACCGGCACCACACCACCGGCCGGGATCGGTGCGACGGCGGGCGAGGAGGTGCCCGACGCGCGGTCCGAGGAGTCGGCGTCGCCGCCCGGCGGCGTACCGTCCGGGTTCACTCCGGTCCCCTCGCTCCAGCCGCCGGGCGAGCCCGCGACGGTCATCAGCCGCAGCGGTTCCGCCTCAGCGGCGAAGCCGGGCCGCGTCAAGGGCCTGGTCAACGGCACCCGGCGCAACCTCGCGGCGGCGGGCGCGGGCGCGCTCCTGGCCGCCGTGCTCGGCACGGTGGTGACGCTCGGCGCGACCTCCAACCCCGACGACAACATCCCGTCGGAGCGGGTCGGCCCCAACCCGTCGGCCAGCGCCGGCGACGACGGCGACGGACTCGGCGCGGACCGGCCGAACAAGGGCGGCGACGCGGACTCGACGAGCCGTTCCACCGACCCGGGCAACGACGGGATCATCGGGACCTCGGACGACCCGGCGCCGACTTCGAGCACGAAGCCCTCGGACGACCCGACCGGGACGAAGGAGCCGAGCACCAACAAGCCCACGACGAAGCCGCCGACCTCGCCCAGGCCGCCGACTTCGCCGAAGCCGCCGACCAGTCCGACGCCGACACCCACGCCGACTCCGACACCGACCGACCCCGATCCGACCGGTGAGCCGAGCGAGACTCCGCCGACCACGCCGGAGACCTCCGACTCGGCCAGCGGCCCGGCCTCCAGCCCGGCCGAGAGCAGCAGTGCCGCGAGCAGCCCGGCGGACAGCGACTCGCCGACGATCTGAGACGCGGGGTACGACACCCGCGTACGGCCACCACGGCATGACAGTGGGCCGGGTCCTCCACACAGGACCCGGCCCACTGTCATGCCGCACGAACTGTCATGCCGTACGAACATGGCGTACGGAAGAACCTCGTGGCTGTCAGAACAGCCGCAGCTTGTCGTCCTCGATGCCGCGCAGCGCGTTGTAGTCGAGGACCGTGCAGCCGATGCCCCGGTCGGTGGCGAGGACGCGGGCCTGGGGCTTGATCTCCTGGGCCGCGAAGATGCCGCGGACCGGCGCGAGGTGCGGGTCGCGGTTCAACAGCTCCAGATAGCGCGTGAGTTGCTCCACGCCGTCGATCTCGCCGCGCCGCTTGATCTCCACGGCGACGGTCTGGCCGGCGCCGTCACGGCACAGGATGTCGACCGGGCCGATGGCCGTCATGTACTCGCGGCGGATCAGCGAGTAGCCCTCGCCGAGGGTGTCGATGCGGTCGGCGAGGAGCTCCTGGAGGTGCGCCTCCACGCCGTCCTTGATCAGGCCGGGGTCCACGCCGAGTTCGTGCGAGGAGTCGTGGAGGACCTCCTCCATCGTGATGATGAGCTTCTCGCCCGCCTTGTTGATGACGGTCCAGACACCCTCGTCGTCCCCCGAACCCTCCTTCAGCGTGCAGGGCGGCGACATCCAGTTGAGGGGCTTGTAGGCCCGGTCGTCCGCATGGATCGAGACACTGCCGTCGGCCTTCACAAGGATCAGGCGGGGGGCCGACGGGAGATGGGCGGTGAGCCGGCCCGCGTAGTCAACGGAGCAGCGGGCAATGACGAGACGCATGGTCGGCAACGCTACTCGACCGGCAAGGGTCGGCGCGATCCGCCCATGAGTCCGCTCGACCGGAGACTTTCCTGTCGCCCCTGTTTCCCCGGATAAGCCCTGTTCGAAAGTGGCTGGTTGTGAGCAGGTTGAGTCTCCCCCGGTTTCTCAATGTCCTGGTGCGGCCACGAACAGTTGCCTACCGTATAAACGGGAGGTCGCGACGCGTGTACTCAGCGTGTTCGGCGTCGTGGTCTCCTTCCCTGTCCGTCAACCCCCTCTGCCGAGGGGGTGCGAGAGGAGAACCCATGTCGCTGGACGTCTCACCGGCCCTACTCGAAAAGGCCGAGCGAGGCGAGGTCGACGAAGCGGAATTCGTCGACTGCGTCCGGATTTCCCTGCCCTACGCATGGGAGATGATCAGCTCCCTGGTGGCTCAGCTGAAGGTGGACGGCGGCAACTTCGCCGACAACCAGACGCCTCCGCCGGACGAGCAGGCGCGCGGCCAGCTGCTGCGTGCGCTCGCGAGTGACGCGATACGCGGTGCGCTGCAGCGGCACTTCGGGGTGCGCCTGGCCTTCCAGAACTGCCACCGCGTGGCGGTGTTCCCGCTGGACGGCTCGGTGGACGACACCTTGACCCGTTTCACCTCGGTGCGCAGTCAGCTGCTGAACCAGTCGCCGGAGTTCCGGGACTGCTGAGGCAGTGATGCCGCACGGCTTGCCGCTCCGTACGCGGGAGGTGCTTTTGTACTGGGGCGGCAAGCTCCCCGCGGCGCACACCGGTTGGGCCCGGACGGGGGTCTGTTCCGGTCGGATACGGGCCCGTTGATACCGAACGAGGCCCAACCTCCGGAATGCGTACGCCAGTTCGGCCCCGACCGCACTCGGGCTCGACCCGAAGGCACTCGGGCTCGGCGGAACGCACTCCGGTTCCGCCCGGACGTACCCCGGTTCGGCCCGAACGTACTCCGGTTCCACCTGGACGTACCCGGGTTAAGGTCCGGACGCACTGCGGTACGGCCCGGACGTACCCCGGTTCGGCCCGGTCGCATCCCGGCTCGGCCGGGACGCGGTTTCCTTCGGCTCGGCCCGGGCGGGGTCCCGCTCACCGCAGCCGCGGCAGCACCTCGTCCCCCAGCCGCCGTACGTTCTCCTCGGTCGCCGCCAGGTCGCCCGAGCCCTCCGTGAGCAGCGCGAAGCGCGTGATCCCCGTGCGCTCGGAGGTCGCCGCGAGGCGGTCGGCGCACAGGCGGGGCGTGCCCACCGGGTGCAGACCGCAGAGCAGTTCGGTGTAGGCCACCGGGTCCCGCATCGAGCGGGCCCGGCCGTCGACGGTCACATGGGCGTCGAGGCCCTGCTTCAGCCAGCCCGGCATGGCCTTCAGAAGCATCTCGACCGCGTCCGTGCGCCGGTCCGCGACCTGGGCGATGCCGGCCGACACGTGGGCCGCGTCCGCGATCGCCTCGGGCGAGTACCCCGCGTCGCGCGCGCACGTACGCCACAGCGTGACCATCTCCGCCTTCTCCTCGTCCCCGACATGCATCCCGAGGAGCATCGGCAGCCCGCGCTCGGCGGCCAGCCGGACACTCGCCGGTGAGGTGCAGGCGACGACGACCTCGGGGCTCTCGCCGCCCGTCAGGGCCTCCGACGGCCTTGGCACGACAGGGACTTCACGGAAGGCGAAGCGCTCCGAACCGCCCGCGACGGACGGCTCACGCAGCCACCGCACCAGCAGATCGAGTGATTCCGGGAACCCCTTCTCGTACGCTTCGAGGCCCGTCCCGAAGACCTCCAGGTCCACCCACGGTCCGCCGCGCCCCAGCCCGAGCGAGAAGCGCCCGCCGGACGTCACGTGCAGCAGTGCGGCCTGCTCGCCGAGCGCCACGGGGTGCACGGTGGGCAGCACGCTGACCGCCGTGCCGACCCGGATCCGACGGGTGCGGCCGAGCAGTAACGCCGCGAGCGTGATGGCCGACGGGCACGTCCCGTACGGCACGAAGTGGTGCTCGGCCAGCCATACGGCGTCGAGCCCCGCCTCCTCGGCGACCTCGGCGGACCGCACCGCGCGGTGCAGTGCCTCCCCCTGGCCCTGGCCCGGGAACTGGGCCGCCAGTACAAAACTTCCTACGCGCATCGCACTCCTGCCTCCTTGTGCCGACGCGGCTCCCCCACGTCGCATAACCGTCTGACACGTGCCAAGGACACGGCCTGGCGGGGAGATTGGCGGATTGTCTGCAGAATGAGCCGGCCGTGCGGGGGATCTGTGGGGGTTGGTGACGTACGCGTACCCCTGGGTGCTCCGCGTAGGCTGGACACAGCCCGTGCTCCCTGTATAGCTCCGTGAGGTGTCCTGTGTCCCCGCGTCGCAACCGTCCCAAGGGTGCCGGTGACTCCGGCCGGAGCCCGGACGGGGATCCGTCCGACCGTTACGGGGGCTGGCAGTCGTCGGAGAACTGGCAGGGCGAGGCGTGGAGCGTGCGGCACGTGGCGGGCGCGAGTGCCCAGGGCAAGACGTACCGCTGCCCCGGCTGCGACCAGCAGATTCCCTCCGGCGTGCCGCACGTGGTGGCCTGGCCCGAGCACTCCGGTGTGGACGAGCGGCGGCACTGGCACAAGGCCTGCTGGAACGCGAAGGACCGCCGCACCACACGGGTGCAGCGGTCCCGGAACGCCCCGAAGTTCTAGACCTTCGAACGAACTTGCGTACGTCGCCTATGTCCTAGACGTCCCGCTTCTCCAGCAGCGCGTAGGCCCCGGCGATCGCCGCCGCGGTCACGCCCACGAGGAGAACGAGCTGGGAACTGCCGTTCCCGTTGTCGTTGTCGAGCTGGAAGATCCGGGCGAGCGCGTTCGGAGCGTTGTACTCCATCATCTTCTCGCCGATCGTCCGCATGCTCTCGGACATCAGCAGGAACGCGGGCAGGATCGCGGGCACCAGCACCACACCGAGCATCGTGGTGATCGCGCCGGCGGAGTGCCGCAGCATCGAGCCCACGGCGAGCGCGAGGACGCCGAGCAGCGACACGTACAGCGCGCCCATCAGGACGGTCCCGCCCCACTCGTTGTCCGACGAACCGCCGTGCATCCCCGACGTGATCAGGCCGACCACGCCGATGGAGAGGGCGGACACGACGAACGCGACGACGAAGAAGATCATCAGCTTGGCGGTGAGCACCCGGTAGCGCTGGGGCGACGCCGTGAACGTCGTACGGATCATGCCCGTGCCGTACTCCGACGAGACCACGAGCACGCCCAGCGTGATCAGGCAGATCTGTCCGAGGATCAGGCCGAAGAAGGCGGGGATCGTGTACGGGACGTCCGTGAAGTCCTCGTTGGTGGTCTGGGCGGCGACCAGGAAGCCGATGCCGACGACCAGCAGCACGAAGACACCGAGCGTCCACATCGTGGAGCGCACCGACTTGATCTTCGTCCACTCGGAGGCGAGCGCGTGACCGAGGTGCGTGCGCGTGATCGGAATCGGCGAGGTGTACGAAGTCCCGGGCGTGCCCTGCCAGTTGGGGGCAGGGGCGGCCTGCTGCTGCATCTGGTGCTGGGGCGTGCTCATCGGGCTTCCTCGGGCTTGGTCAGGTCGGGGGCGGCGGAGGAGGGCTGCGCGGGGGCTGCCGCGGGCGCGGCGCCGGCGGGCTGGGCGTACGGGTTGGGCTCTCCGGCTCCGGGACCGGCCGGGGCGCCGTACGGGCCCGCGGGCGGTCCGGCGGGCGGCTGCGCCTGCGGCATCGCGAACGGCTGGCCGCCCTGCTGGGGCGGCGGCGGGGCGTACCAGCCCGGCTGGCCCTGACCCGGCACCGGCATCTGCGGCGGCGGCATCGCGCCCGGCGGCAGCTCCTGCTGCAGGCCCGCGCGCTGGTCGATGGTGGAGCGGTAGTCGACGGCGCCCTGCGTCATCCGCATGTACGCCTCCTCCAGCGAGGCCTGGTGCGGGGAGAGCTCCCACAGGCGTACGTCGGCGCTGTGCGCGAGGTCGCTGATCCGGGGGAGCGGCAGGCCCATGACACGCAATGCGCCGTCCTGCTCGGGCAGCACCTGGCCGCCCGCCTCGGTCAGCGCAGCCGTCAGCTTCTCGCGCTGCTGGGGCTCGGTCTCGGGCGTACGGACGCGGGCGAAGTCGGCCGAGTTGTGCGAGATGAAGTCGCGGACGCTCATGTCGGCGAGCAGCTGGCCGCGGCCGATCACGATGAGATGGTCGGCGGTGACGGCCATCTCGCTCATGAGGTGGGAGGAGACGAAGACGGTCCGGCCCTCGGCGGCCAGCGACTTCATCAGGTTCCGCACCCAGAGGATGCCCTCGGGGTCGAGGCCGTTGACCGGCTCGTCGAAGAGCAGCACCTGGGGGTCGCCGAGGAGTGCGGCGGCGATTCCGAGCCGCTGGCCCATGCCGAGCGAGAAGCCCTTGGAGCGCTTTTTCGCCACGTCCTGGAGGCCGACGACGCCCAGCACCTCGTCCACGCGGCGGGCCGGGATGCCGGACAGCTGGGCGAGGCACAGGAGGTGGTTGCGGGCGTGTCGGCCACCGTGCACGGCCTTGGCGTCGAGGAGCGCGCCGACCTGGCGGGGGGCGTTGGGCAGCTTGCGGTAGGGGTAGCCGCCGATCGTGACCTGACCGGAGCTGGGGTTGTCGAGCCCGAGGATCATGCGCATGGTCGTCGACTTGCCCGACCCGTTGGGCCCGAGGAAACCGGTGACGGAACCCGGCCTTACCTGGAAGGAAAGGTTGTACACGGCTGTCTTGTCGCCGTAGCGCTTCGTCAGGCCGACTGCCTCGATCATTCTCCGCACCCATCGAATGGTTCAGGACGTCGGGGCACACGCCCCCGTAAGGGTTAGGAGGATAGCCGGGCGCTGACGGTTCCCCCCAAAGCTGAGCAAAATCGTGAGCCCTACGCGTCCCTCTTCTTCAGCAGCACATATCCGCCCGCCACCGCCACCAGCACCCAAAGGACCATGATTCCCAGGCCGCCCCACGGTCCGTACGGCACATCGTCGTCGATCGGGGTGACGACCTGCATGATCTTGCTGCCCGCCTGGTCCGGGAGGTACTGGCCGAACTTCTTGGTGGCGTCGACGTTGCCGAGGATGGCGGAGATCAGGAAGAAGAAGGGCATCAGGATGCCGAGGGAGAGCATCGGGCTGCGCAGCATCGTGGCGACGCCCATGGAGAAGAGGGCGATGAGGGTCATGTAGAGGCCGCCGCCGATGACCGCGCGCAGGACACCCGGGTCGTCGATCGACGCCCGGTGCGAGCCCAGCATCGCCTGGCCGAGGAAGAAGGCGACGAAGCTGGTGGCGAGGGCGACGACGAAGGCGAGTCCGGTCGCCACCGCGATCTTGCTGAAGAGGAACGTGCCGCGCTGCGGTACCGCGGCGAGCGAGGTGCGGATCATGCCGGTGCTGTACTCGTTGGAGACCACCAGCACACCGAACACGATCATCGCCAGCTGACCGAGGCTCATCCCCGCGAAGCTGATGAACGTCGGGTCGAAGGAGAGCCGGTCCTTCGTGCTCAGGTCGTCGAACTCGTTCTTGGACAGCAGCGAGATGAGCACGCCGAGCGCGACGGTGACCACCGCGGCGAGAGAGAGCGTCCACACCGTGGACGCCACCGACCGGATCTTGGTCCACTCGGACCGGACGACCTGGGTCGCGGCCATGGGTTCAGCCCTTCTTCCAGTCGTTGCCCCACTGGGGCGCCTGCTGCCCGGCGGGCGGCGCGACAGGCGGAGCAGCGGCCGGCGCGGTGGCGCCGAGTCCCGGGTCCGAGTGCGCGTGGTACTCCACCGACTCCGCCGTCAGCTGCATGAACGCCTCTTCCAGCGAGGCCTGTTGAGGGCTCAGCTCATGCAGCACGAGCTGGTGCTGGGCCGCGAGCTCCCCGATGTGCTCCGACTTCGTACCGTCCACCTCCAGTGCCTCGCCGCCCGCCTCGACGACGGTGATCCCGGCCCCGTGCAGCACGTCGAGCAGCCGCTCCCGCTGGGGCGACCGGATCCGTACGTACGAGCGTGAGTTCTGCCGGATGAAGTCGGCCATGGAGGTGTCGGCGAGCAGCCGGCCCTGGCCGATAACGACGAGGTGGTCGGCGGTCAGCGCCATCTCGCTCATCAGATGTGAGGAGACGAAGACCGTACGGCCCTGGGCTGCCAGGGACTTCATCAGGTTGCGGATCCAGTGGATGCCCTCGGGGTCGAGACCGTTGACCGGCTCGTCGAACATCAGGATGCGGGGGTCGCCGAGCAGCGCGCCCGCGATACCGAGCCGCTGCCCCATGCCGAGCGAGAAGCCCTTCGCCTTCTTCTTCGCCACCGCCGTGAGGCCCACCGTGTCGAGGACCTCGTGCACCCGCGCCCTCGGGATCCCGTTGCTCTGCGCGAGGCACAGGAGATGGTTGAAGGCGCTGCGACCGCCGTGCATTGCTTTGGCGTCGAGCAGGGCCCCGATGTACTTCAGCGGATCCTTGAGACGGTCGTAGTGCTGCCCGTCGATCCGCACATCACCCGCGGTCGGCCGGTCGAGCCCGAGCAGCATCCGCATCGTCGTGGACTTCCCGGCCCCGTTCGGCCCCAGAAACCCGGTCACGATCCCCGGCCGCACGGTGAACGTCAGATGGTTCACCGCCATTTTTTCGCCGTACCGCTTGGTAAGCCCCTCAAGCTCGATCATGGGGCCACGCTAAAACGCGACAAAGCCCCCTGCCACTTCAGCGACAGAGGGCTTTGAACTCGGATCGACGGGGGCGCGCCCCTTCTTCAAGGGACGCGGGGAACTGCGCGACCGGCCACAACCGGCCCGCAGCTCACCCACAAGCCGAACTACCGGGACTGCTGAGCCGGAACCCCACGGGAGATCGGCTCGTCCTCGGCCGGCGACCCGGCGGCGGCCACGGCCGCACCGGTCAGCGTCGCGAGCATCTCGCGGACGTTCGTCAGCTGAGCGTTGATCGAGTCGCGACGGTTCGTGAGAGCCGCCAGCTCGCGCTCGGATTCCGAACGGATCCGGTCCGCCTTGGCGTTCGCGTCGGCCACGATGTCCTCGGCCTGGCGCTGAGCCGTCTCCACCGTCTGACGGGCGCGGCGCTCGGCGTCCGTACGCAGCTTCTCGGCCTCCAGGCGGAGCTGCTCCGCGCGGTGCTCGATCTCCGCGAGACGCTTCTCCGCCTTGGCCTGACGCGAGGCCAGGTCACGCTCGGACTGTTCGCGGCGCTTGGCGAGGTTCGTCTCGAAGTCGGCGGCGGCCTGAGCGGCCTTCGCGCGGGTCTCCTCGAAGAGGGCGTCCGCCTCCTCACGCTTGGACTGCGCGTCCTTCTGAGCCTCGGTACGCAGCTGAGAAGCGTCGGACTTGGCCTTCTCGACGATCCGGACGCCCTCGTCCTCCGCCTTGGCCTTGCGGTCCGCAGCGAACGATTCTGCGTCGTTACGCACCTGCTGAGCCGCCGACTCGGCGAGCTCACGGTGCTGTTCCGCCGCGCGACGGGCCTCTTCGCGCAGGTCCTTCGCCTCCTCCTCGGCGAGGCGGAGGATCTTCTCGACGCGCGCGCCGAGACCCGCGTACGACGGCTCTGCGTCGCTGACCTGGGCCTGGGCGTTCTGCGTTTCGAGATGGAGCTCCTCGATGCGCTTTTCCAGAGCAGTGATACGGGCCAGAGCGCTGTCACGGTCGGAGACGAGCTTCGAAATGCGTTCGTCCACCTGAGCGCGGTCGTACCCACGCCGCACAAGCTCGAAGCCGTAGGGGGAAGTGTCGCTCATGGGGTTCCTGTCGAATGAGACCGGTGAGGTGATAGGTGGAATCCTAGGGGTCAAGACGGTGTGTCATCGAGCAGTAGCCCGATTGATATGGAGAATGACACCCTTTTTGGTGGCTAACAGCCGGACCGCTTGCCAGAGACGATGCCGAAGGCCTCTGGCAAGCACGGAAGTTGGCCATTTGGCTAGCCCTCCGACGGCTTGCCACCCGAACGAGTCGCACCGGCCGCAGCGGCAGCTTTGACGCCACCGTCCTTGCCACTCGACGGGGCCTCAAACGACTCCAACGCCTCAAGGACGTCCTGGACACGGGAGATCTCGGCATTGATGTCCTCGCGGCGCCGGACCAGCACCTCCAGCTCGCGCTTGCCCTCCTCGACCGCGGCCCGCGCCTCGCGCACCGCCTCGGACCTGATGGCCTCGGCCTCGGAGATGAGCGCGGCCTTCTTCTGCTCGGCCTCCTTGAGGAGCCCCTCCGCCTTCTTCACGGCGGCGATCCGGACCTTGCCCGCCTCGGAGTTGGCCTCCGACACCAGGTCCTTGGCCTTCGCCTCGGCTTCCCTCAGCTGGTCCTCGGCGGCCTTGATGAGCGCGTCGCAGCGGTCGCCCGCCGCCTTCATCGTCTCCGCGGACTCCCGGCGGGCCCGGTCGTGCAGATCCTCGATCTCGCCGGTGATCCGGTCACGCAGCTCCTCGGCCCGCTCTCTTATGGCGGTGGCGTCCCGGCGCGCGCCGACCAGCAGCTCGTCCGCGTCCGTCCGGGCCCGCTCCACCAGCGAGTTGCCCTCGACGGTCGCCTCGGAGACCAGCCGCTCCGCCTCGTTGCGGGCGGCGCCGACCATCGTGTCGGCATGCCCCTCGGCGTCCGCGGTGGTCTTGTGCGCCGTCTGCTGGGCCTCCGTGATCAGCTTGTCGGCCTCGGCGGCCGTCTCCGTGATCAGCGTGTCGACCTGCTCGGCCGCCTCGGAGCGCCGCTTGTTGGCTTCCTTGCGCGCCTTGTCCAGGGTGTCGTCGGCCTCGTCGCGTGCGTTCGACATGAGCCGGTCGGCCTCGGCGGCGGCCTCGTTCTTGACGCGTGCCGCCTCCGACCTGACCCGCTCGGCGTGCTGCTGCGCGGAACCGACCGTCTCGGCCGCCTCGGCGCGCAGCCGCTCCGCGTCGCCCGTCGCGTCCGAGATCAGCTTCTCGGCCTTCGCTACGGACTCCGAACGGACCCGCTCCGCCTCCGCGTTGGTCTCCGCCGTGAGCCGCTCCGCCTCCGACGTCACCTCGGTGATGAGGGTGTCGGCCTGCGTCGCCGCGTCCGACCGGATGCGGTTGGCGTCCTCGCGGGCCTCGGCCCGCGCCCGTGAGGCGTCCTGCTCGGCCCCCGCGATGGTGTCCGAAGCCTCCGTACGGGCCCGCTGGACGAACTCCGAGGCATCCGAGCGCAGCCGCTCGGACTCGGTGATCGCCTCCGAAACCGTGCGCTCCGCAAGGGACTTGGCGGCCTCCGCCTCGTCGTGGGCCTCGCGCCGGAGACGGTTGCCGTCCTCGGCGGCCCGCTCCCGCTCCGCGTAAGCGTCGGCGCGGACCCGGTCGGCCTCCTGCTGTGCCTCCGTACGCGTGCGCTCCGCCACGTGCTCGGCGGTGCTGCGCAGGCCCGTGATCTCCTCCTGGGCCTGCTCGTGCAGCCCGGCGACGGAGTCCCGCACCTGCTGCGCGGTCTGCTCGGCGGCCGACACCATCTCGGTCGCCCGGCGGTCCGCCTCCTCGACCAGCCGTACGGCCTCGGTCTGGGCCTCCTCCACGCGGTTGCGCGCCGAGGCAAGCAGCTCCTCGCTCTGCTCGCGGGCCCGCTCCCGCTCCTGGTCGGCCTCCTGCCGGGCGGCGCCGAGGAGCTCCTCGGCCTCGCGGCGGCGCCTGGCGGCCTCCTCCTGGGCGGCGGACAGCGCCTCGGCGGCCTCCGTGGCGAGCCGCTCGGCGGCGGCCTGCGCCTCGGTCCGTACGCGGTCCGCGGTGTCCTGGGCCTCCGACTTCAGCCGCTCGGCCTCCGCCGCGGCCTCCGAACGCAGCCGTACGGCGATGGACTCGCCCTCGGCACGCGAGGCGGACGCGTCGGAAGCGGCCTCGTCGCGCAGCCGCTCGGCCTCCGCCTCGGCCTGGGCCTGGAGCGTACGGATCCGCTCGGCGGCCTCGCCGCGCAGCCGGTCGATCTCCTCGGCGGCCTCACGGCGGATCCGCTCGCCCTCGGCGCGCGCGTCGGTCAGCGCCTGCTCGGCGGAGGTGAGGCGCTCCTCGGCCTCCGTGTGCAGCCGGGTCAGCCCCTCGGCGGCCTCGGCCTGGCGGGCCGCTATGGCCCGCTCGGTGTCCTCGTGCAGTTCACGGGCGGCGCGCTCGGCCTCCGCGATGATGCCCTCGGACTGCTCGACGGCCTCCGCCCGGTGCCGCTCGGCCTCCGCGCGGGTGCGCTCCAGGGTCTCCTCGGCCTGCCGGCGCAGCGTCGTGGCACGCTCGATGGCCTCGGTGCGCAGCCGTTGGCTCTCCGTCGTCGCGTTCGACCGCTGGTCGTCCGCGTCGGCCTTCGCCTTGGCGAGCAGCTCCTCGGCGGTCTTGGCCGCCTCCTCGATCTGCTGGACGGCCTCACGCCGGGCCTCGGAACGGATCCGCTCGCCCTCGGCGTTGGCGTCCGCGCGCAGCTGCTCGGCGTCGCCGCGCAGGCGGCGCGCCTCCTCCTGCAGCTCGACCGTCTTGGCGCGGTACTCCTTGGTGTCGTCCTTCGCCGTGCCCTTGAGCTGCTCGGCGATGTCGTGCGCCTCGGCCCGCAGCCGGTCCGCCTCGGCCTCGGCCCCGGCACGGATCCGCTCGGCCTCCTCGGACGCGGCCTTGGTGGTCGACTTGGCTTCCTCGGACGCCTTGTTCAGGACGTCCTCGGCCGTACGGGCCGCCTTGGCGAGCTGGGAGGCGGTCTCCTCGGCGGTGAGGCTGCGTGCGCTCTCCTCGGCCTCCGCGACGATCTTCTCGGCGGCGGCCTTGGCGTCCGCGACGACCTGCTCGGCCTCGGCCTTGGTGGTCTCGGCCTCCTTGACGGCCTCGCCGACCAGCCGGGCGACCTGCTCCTTCGCCGTACGCGTGCGCTGCTCGTTCGCCGACTCCGCGCCGGCGAGCGCCTTGGCCGCGGCCTCCTTCGCCTCGGCGAGGACCTTGTCCGCCTCGGCCTGCGCCTCGCGCAGCGCCGCCTCGGCCGCGCTGGCGCGCTGCTCGGCGGCCCGGCTCAGCTCGGTGGCCTGGCGGCGCGCGCTGTCCGATTCGGTGGCGGTCGAGCTGCGCAGCTGCTCGGCGTGGTCGGTGGCCTCCTGGGCCTGCGTCGACGCCGCGTTCAGCAGCCGCTCGGCGTCGGTGCGGGCCCGGCGCAGCAGCGCCTCGGCCTCCGCGCGTGCCTGCTCCGCGTCGGCCTGCAGCCGCTGACGGGCCTCCGCGGCGACCCGCTCGGCCTCCGTGCGGGCGGCGGCCAGGGCCTGCTCGGCCTCGCCACGGGACTCGTCGACCAGCCGGCGGGCCTGCTGCTCGCTGCGGGCACGCAGCCGTTCGGCCCACGCCACGTTCTCGTTGACGTGCGACTCGACGCTCTGCCGGCGCTCCGAGAGCTCCTGGTCGAGCTGCTGGCGGCGGTTGACCGCCTCCTGGTGCAGCTCCGCCTGGAGGCGGGCGGCCTGCTCGGCGTGCTCCTGGAGGATCCGCTGCGTCTGCGCGCGGGCCTGGCTCAGCTCCCGCTCGGCGTCCTGCCGCAGCTGGTCGGCCTGGATCTGCGCGTTACGGAGCATCTGCTCGGCCTGATAGCCGATGTCGGCGCTGTCGTAGGCAGGCCGGGTCGCCAGACTGCGGCGCGCCTCGTGCAGCTTGGCGCGCAGCACCTCGACCTGATAGCCGAGGTCCTCGGCGTGCTGGACGGCCTTCTCCCGCTCGGTCTTCAGCCGTTCCATCTCGGCCTCGAACCGAGAGAGGTGGTCGACGTCAGCCGCCGGCTCTCGCTCCTGGCGTTCGTAGCCCCGCACTGCGCGGTCCCATCCGTCCCCTGGTCGCAAGTCTCTCCAAACGAGCACCGTCCATCCGCCGAACGGGGCCCCCGGGGAATGGTGTCAGATCAACGGCGGAGCACACGCTGCTGCCCCGCCACTCGCCCCCGAAACCTGGACCCCGGCCCTCGGATCCTGACGATGAGGATCCGGACCGCCCCGTAGAAGCGGCGGCCGTCCCCAACCCTACCGGCCCTTATGTACGCGGGTCAGTGCTCAGGTGACTCAACGGGCGCCGATGTGACCAGTTCTGTCAGGACGCCATGGCAATCCTTCGGGTGCAGAAAGGTGATGCGCGACCCCATCGAACCCCTGCGCGGCTCGTCGTACAGCACGCGTACGCCCTTGTCGCGGATGGCGGCCGAGTCCGCGTCCACATCCGCCGTACCGAAAGCGATGTGGTGCACGCCCTCACCGTTCTTGGCCAGCCACTTCCCGACGGCGGAGTCCTCGCGGGTGGGTTCCAGGAGCTGGAGATAGGAGGCGCCCCCGTCGGACGTCTCATTGATCTTGAGCATGGCCTCGCGCACGCCCTGCTCCTCGTTGACCTCGGTGTGGAAGACCTCGAAGCCGTACGTCGCACGGTAGAACTCGACAGTCGTGTCGAGGTCGAAACAGGCGATCCCGATGTGGTCGATTCGCGTCAGCATGGTGTCAGTGCAGCGCTCCCGGGGCGGTTACGCAACGTGCGCGCGATCACACACCGCGCCGGATGACGGGGGGCGTACCGCTCAGTACATTTTCAGTAAACCCTCGTTCACTCCTCAGCTGTGCAAGCTGGAAGGGGATCGCTCCTCATGTCTGGAACGAACAGCACCACCTCCGTCGTCGTCGCGGGTGCCCGCACCCCGATGGGACGGCTGCTCGGCTCTCTGAAGTCCTTCTCCGGAGCCGACCTCGGTGGTTTCGCGATCAAGGCCGCCCTCGACCGTGCGGGCATCGGCGGCGACCAGGTGCAGTACGTGATCATGGGCCAGGTGCTCCAGGCCGGGGCAGGGCAGATCCCGGCACGCCAGGCCGCGGTCAAGGCGGGCATCCCGATGAGCGTCCCGGCGCTCACGATCAACAAGGTCTGTCTCTCGGGCCTCGACGCAATCGCGCTCGCCGACCAGCTGATCCGCGCCGGAGAGTTCGACGTGATCGTGGCGGGCGGCCAGGAGTCCATGACCAACGCTCCCCACCTGCTCCCGAAGTCCCGGGAGGGCTACAAGTACGGCGCGATCGAGATGCTCGACGCGATGGCGTACGACGGGCTGACCGACGCCTTCGAGAACATCGCCATGGGCGAGTCGACCGAGAAGCACAACACACGCCTGGGCATCCTGCGGCCCGAGCAGGACGACTTCTCGGCCCTCTCGCACCAGCGGGCCGCCGCCGCGCAGAAGAACGGCCTCTTCGAGGCCGAGATCACTCCGGTGGAGATTCCGCAGCGCAAGGGCGAGCCCGTCGTCTTCAGCAAGGACGAGGGCATCCGCGGCGAGACGACCACCGAGTCGCTCGGGAAGCTGCGGCCCGCGTTCGCGAAGGACGGCACCATCACGGCCGGCTCGGCCTCGCAGATCTCCGACGGGGCTGCCGCCGTCGTCGTCATGAGCAAGGCCAAGGCGCTGGAGCTCGGACTGGACTGGATCGCGGAGATCGGCGCCCACGGAAACGTCGCGGGACCGGACAACTCTTTGCAGTCGCAGCCGTCCAACGCGATCCAGCACGCGCTCAAGAAGGAGGGCATCGGCGTCGAGGATCTTGACCTGATCGAGATCAACGAGGCCTTCGCCGCCGTCGCGGTCCAGTCAATGAAGGACCTGGGGGTGTCCACGGAAAAGGTGAACGTCAACGGCGGTGCCATCGCCCTCGGTCACCCGATCGGCATGTCCGGCGCCCGGCTCGTACTGCACCTCGCCCTCGAACTGAAGCGGCGGGGCGGCGGAGTGGGCGCGGCGGCGCTGTGCGGTGGCGGCGGGCAGGGTGACGCGCTGATCGTGCGGGTACCCAAGGCCTGACGCGTTTTCTCATTTCGTGAACGGAGCTGTGATGCAGGACGTCGCCTCGCTGGTGACCCAGGCCAGGGAAGGCCGGCCGCGGGCCGTGGCCCGGCTGATCTCCCTGGTGGAGGGGGCGTCCCCGCAGCTCCGCGAGGTCATGGCCGCGCTGGCGCCGCTCGCGGGCAACGCGTACGTCGTGGGGCTCACGGGCTCGCCCGGTGTCGGCAAGTCCACGTGCACGTCGGCGCTCGTGACGGCCTACCGGCGGCAGGGCAAGCGGGTCGGTGTCCTCGCCGTCGACCCGTCCTCGCCCTTCTCGGGCGGTGCGCTCCTCGGGGACCGGGTGCGGATGTCGGACCACGCGTCGGATCCCGGTGTCTACATCCGCTCCATGGCGACGCGGGGGCATCTGGGCGGGCTCGCCTGGGCCGCCCCGCAGGCCATCCGGGTGCTGGACGCGGCGGGGTGCGACGTCGTCCTCGTGGAGACCGTGGGTGTCGGGCAGTCCGAGGTCGAGATCGCCTCGCAGGCCGACACGAGTGTGGTGCTGCTGGCTCCCGGTATGGGCGACGGCATCCAGGCCGCCAAGGCGGGGATCCTGGAGATCGGTGACGTGTACGTGGTCAACAAGGCCGACCGGGACGGGGCGGACGCCACCGCCCGTGAGCTGAACCACATGCTGGGGCTCGGGGAGTCCCGGGGGCCCGGGGACTGGCGGCCTCCCATCGTGAAGACGGTCGCTGCGCGGGAGGAAGGGATCGACGAGGTCGTCGAAGCCCTTGAGAAGCACCGGGCGTGGATGGAGGAGCGGGGGGTGCTCGCGGAGCGGCGGCTCGCCAGGGCGTCCCGCGAGGTCGAGACGATCGCCGTCACGGCCCTCCGCGAACGGATCGCCGACCTCCATGGCGACCGCCGCCTCAGCGCCCTCGCGGAGCGCATCGTCGCAGGCGACCTGGACCCGTACCGAGCGGCGGACTCCCTGGTGGAGGGCCTGACAGAGGGCTGACCCTGGGCTTTTCTCGCCCCCGCCGCCCCTACCCGTCCCGTCCCCTGGGGCTCCGCCCCAGACCCCGTCGGGTGTGTTGTCGGGTGCGGGTTCGTCGTGGCTGGTCGCGCAGTTCCCCGCGCCCCTTTAGGGGCGCGGGGAACTGCGCGACCAGCCACGACGAACCCGCGGCTCTCATTCCTCGTCGGGCAGTTGGTACCAGAACTCGATCTCCCCCACATTGCAACGCCCGTTGTGCCCGTCATAGACGCGGATCCGCTCGTACGACGCCCGTTCGGCGAGCCGGAACTCGTACCAC
>NZ_LIQZ01000419.1 GCF_001418655.1 Streptomyces phaeochromogenes
GGGAACTGCGCGGCCGGCACAAACCCACCCGCACCCGACGACCCACCCCGAAAGGTCAGTTCGAACCCGGAGTCACCAACCCCGACTCGTACGCCCGGATGACCGCCTGGACCCGGTCCCGCAAACCCAGCTTGCCCAGGACATTGCTGACGTGAGTCTTCACGGTGTGCTCGCTGACGAAGAGCGTCGTCGCGATCTCCGCGTTGGAGAGGCCGCGGGCCAGCAGCCGCAGGGTCTCCTCCTCGCGAGCGGTGAGAACGTCGAGCCGTACCGTCGAGGGCGGCGGCGTCGAGGCCTCGGCCCGTCGTCGCTGGATGATGTCCGCGACCAGCCGCCGCGTCACCGACGGCGCGAGCAGCGAGTCGCCGGCCGCGACCACGCGTACCGCGTGCACCAGGTCGTCCCGGCGCACGTCCTTCAGCAGGAAGCCGCTGGCGCCCGCGTACAGCGCCTCGTAGACGTACTCGTCGAGGTCGAACGTCGTCAGCATCACCACCCGGCACCCGGACTGCGCGCAGACCAGCCGGGCCGCCTCCAGGCCGTCCATCCGGGGCATGCGGATGTCGAGCAGCAGCACGTCGGGTGTGTGCCGCTGCACCGCGGCCACCGCCTCGACGCCGTCCCCGGCCTCCGCGACCACCTCGATGTCGGGCTGTGCCTCAAGGATCATGCTGAACCCGCTGCGGACCAGCTCCTGGTCGTCGGCGACCACCACGCGGATGCTCATCCCAGGGCCCCCTGCCGGTCGGCGGCCACCGGAAGGCGTACGGCGACCTGGAAACCGCCGTCGGGGCCGGGTCCCGTACGGGCCGTGCCCCCGCAGGCGGCGGCCCGCTCGCGGATCCCGATCAGGCCGTGGCCGGCCCCGCCCCCACTCGCGCTCCCGCCTGCGCCGCGGTCCGTGGGGCCTCGTCCGTCGTCCGTCACCGTGAGCGTCAACTCGTCCTCCGTCCAGTCGAGTTCGACCCGCGCCAGGGAAGCGTACGCGTGCTTCACGGTGTTGGTCAGGGCCTCCTGGACCACGCGGTACGCGGCGACCTCGGTGTCCGGGTGCAGCGGACGCGGCTCGCCGGTGGCGTGCAGCTCGACGCGCAGCCCGGCGGACTCCGCGACCTGCCGGGCCAGGTCGGTCAGGGCCGCCACACCGGGCTGCGGCAACCGGGCGGAAGTGCCGTTGACCGGCTCGTCCTTGAGTACGCCGAGGATCCGTCGCAGCTGGTTCATCGCGTCGCGCCCCGCGGCGGCGATGGCGTCGAACGCCGTCTCCGCGCGCTCGGGATCGCTGCGCACCACCACGGGCCCGGCCTCCGCCTGCACCACCATGAGGCTCACCGCGTGGGCCAGGATGTCGTGCATGTCCCGGGCGATCTGGGCCCGTTCCCGCGCGGCGGCCCGCGCGGTGTCGGCGGCCCGCTCCCGCTCCAGCCGGCGGGCCCGGTCCTCCAGCGCAGCCGTGTACGCCCGCTGGAGACGGGCCAGCATCCCGAACCCGTACGCGCTGATGCAGCTCAGCAACTGGAAGGCGTACTCGAAGGGTTGGGCGCCCTCCTTGTGCATCATGGTCAGCGAGACCCCGGCCAGCCAGCCCACCAGCATGAAGCGCCGCTGCCAGGGCGGGGCGATCGCGGCCATCGTGTAGAGCACGACCAGGCCGCCGTACATCACGTCGGGCGGGGGTGCGTGGTAGACCGCCATGACGGGTGTGAACACCGAGACACCGCAGGCCGCCAGGAACGGCGCCCGCCGCCGCCACACCAGCGGCACCGCCGTTCCGGCGCCCAGCAGGAACCCCTGCCAGGTGAGGCGGTCGTCGCCGTCGTCGGGGAACATCCACTGCAGCGACGCGGCGAACAGCACCAGCGCGGCGAGCGCGGCGTCGACGACGTAGGGGTTGGCCGCGCGCAGGCGGGCGACGGCAGGCGTGATCCAGGACTGGGCTGACACGGACATACGCGGCTCCTCGGGGCAAGGGCCGTCCCAGTATCGGGTGGCCACCGGGCCGCGTCCTCACCGGTGAGAGGGATATCCGACGGCCACGGCCCGTCGGGGACACCGCCCCGCGCGTGGTACTCCTACCGCTCCGGCTGCCACCCCAGCGCCCGCGAGATGCCGCGTGCCGCGAGCCGTACCGCCGGGATCAACGCCGGTGTCTGCGCGTCGCGTTCGGGCACCACGACGGAGACGGCCGCGGTCACCGAGCCGTCCGCCGCGCGGACCGGGGCGGCCACCGACAGGGCGTCGTCGGTGATCTGACGGGTGCTCACCGCGACGCCCGCGTGCCGGACTTCGGCGAGTACGCGGCGCAGGGTGGCTCCGTCCGTGATGGTGTGCGGGGTGAATCCGGCGAGATGCCCGCCGCAGTACGTCTCCTGGAAGGCGGCCTCGCAGTGGGCGAGCAGCGCGAGGCCCACGCCGGTCGCGTGCAGCGGCCAGCGGGCGCCCACCTGGATCTTCACGCCCACGGCCGAACGGCCGGAGATCCACTCTATGTAGACGACCTCGGAGCCGTCCCGGACCGCCAACTGCACGTTCTCGTGGGTGGCTTCGTACAGGTCCTCCAGGTACGGCAGCGCGATCTGCCGCAGGGCGAGACCGCGGGGGGAGAGCGCCGCGATCTCCCACAGGCGCAGGCCCACGTGGTAGATCCCGGACGCGTCGCGCTCCAGGGCGCCCCAGTCGCTGAGCGCGCCCACCAGCCGGTGGGCGGTGGTGAGGGAGAGCCCGGCCCGGCGGCTGATGTCCGTGAGGGAGAGCGCCGGATGGTCGTGGTCGAAGGCGGCGAGCACGGCCAGCAGGCGGTCGGGGGCGGACGGCCCGGTCATCGGCCGGGACCGGTCATGAGTCGGGGCCGGTCATGCGTCGAGTTCGGCTTCGGCGAGCCGCTGCAGCAGCGTGTGCAGGGTGTCCCGCTCGGCCGGGTCGAGGGGCTGGAGGAGGTCGTTCGTCACCCGCAGGCCCGCCTCGTCGGTGTCGCGGAGGAAGGCGCGGCCGTCCTCGGTGAGCACCACGATGCGGCTGCGGCGGTCGTCGGGGGAGGGGCGGCGCTCGGCGAAGCCGAGCTTCTCCAGGTCGTCGACCAGACCGACGATCGCGCTCGGGTCGTAGCCGAGCCGCGAGCTCAGCTCCCGCTGGAGCGCGCCCTCCGAGGTGGCCAGGAACCGCAGCAGCGCGTAGTGCCGCAGTCGCAGCCCCGACTCCTGGAGGAAGGTGTTGAACAGCTGCCCCGACCGCAGTCCCAGCCGGTACAGGAGATAGCCGGTGTCCGAGTGCAGCCCGCGCATCCACGGCTCCTGCGAGTCGATGGCGTCGGGGGGCGTGGCGTGCTGCTGGCCGGCGATGGCGGGCTCCCTGGACCGGGCCCCTGCGGGGCGGTGCGTACCTGTTCCGCACAGCATGCCGCACAGACGAGTCGGCAACAACTATTGACGACAACAATGATTGTCTTTAGCTTCGATCTCGTAAGCTCCGATCTCGTAGCCGTCCTGCCTTCCGCAGGTGATCCGTTTCTCGAAGGGACCGTCGTGCCCAGCATCGATCTCACCGGCAAGGTCGCCGTCGTCACCGGCTCCGGCCGTGGCCTCGGCCTGGCCTATGCGCACGCCCTGGCCGCCGCAGGCGCCTCCGTGGTCGTCAACGACGTGGACGAGGACGTCGCCGAGCAGGCCGTCAAGGCGATCACCGAGGCGGGCGGCACCGCCGTGGCCGAGGTGGTCCCGGTCGGCACCACCGCGGCGGCGGAGCGCCTGGTCAACCGGGCCGTGGAGGAGTTCGGCCGCCTCGACATCCTGGTCACCAACGCGGGCATCCTCCGCGACAAGGTGCTGTGGAAGATGACCGACGAGGACTTCGACGCGGTGATCACCACCCACCTCAAGGGCACCTTCACCTGTGCCCGCGCCGCCGCCGTACGCATGCGTGAGCAGGGCGAGGGCGGCACGCTGATCCTCGTCGGCTCCCCGGCCGGACAGCGCGGCAACTTCGGCCAGACGAACTACGCCGCCGCCAAGGCCGGCATCGCCGCCATGGCTCGTACGTGGTCGATGGAGCTGGGCCGCGCGGGCATCACCGTCAACGCGATCGTGCCGGTCGCCGCGACCGCGATGACCGAGACCATCCCGGCCTTCGCGCCCTACATCGAGGCCATGCGCGGCGGCGAGCCGCTGCCGGAGTTCCTCCGCAAGGGCGAGGGCTTCGGCACCCCCGAGGACTGCGCCGTCCTCGTCCCGTTCCTGGCCTCCGAGGCCGCCCGAGGCGTGACCGGCCAGGCCATCGGCATCGGCGGCGACAAGGTCGCCCTGTGGTCCCACCCCCAGGAGATCAAGGCGGCGTACGCTGACGGTGGCTGGACCCCCGACTCCCTCGCCGACGTCTGGCCGGCCTCACTGGGCGCCGAGCCGCAGTCGGTCGGCATCCCCGCCCCGAAGTTCCCGGAGGCGTGATCCATGACGAACATCGATGTCGAGGAACTCGTCGCGATCGACGTCCACACCCACGCCGAGGTCTCCTCCAAGGGCACCTCTTCCCTGGACGACGACCTGCACGAGGCCTCCAGCGCGTACTTCAAGGTCGAGGGCAACCGGAAGCCGACCCTGGAGGAGACGGCCGCCTACTACCGCGAGCGGAAGATGGCCGCCGTGATCTTCACGGTCGACGCCGAGTCCGCCACCGGCACCGCGCCCGTCCCGAACGAGGAGGTAGCCGAGGCTGCCGCCGCCAACGCGGACGTACTGATCCCCTTCGCCTCCATCGACCCCTTCCGCGGCAGGGCGGGCGTCAAGCAGGCCCGCCGTCTGGTCGAGGAGTACGGGGTGAAGGGCTTCAAGTTCCACCCCAGCATCCAGGGCTTCTTCCCCAACGACAGGTCGGTCGCGTACGAGCTGTACGAGGTGATCGAGGAGACCGGCACCATCGCCCTCTTCCACACCGGGCAGACGGGCATCGGCGCTGGCGTCCCGGGCGGCGGCGGGATCAGGCTCAAGTACTCCAACCCGCTGCACGTGGACGACGTGGCCGCGGACTTCCCGCACCTCAAGATCATTCTGGCGCACCCGTCCTTCCCCTGGCAGGACGAGGCCCTCGCGGTCGCCACCCACAAGCCGGGCGTCCACATCGACCTGTCCGGCTGGTCGCCTAAGTACTTCCCGCCGCGGCTCGTGCAGTACGCGAACACCCTGCTCAAGGACAAGGTGCTGTTCGGTTCCGACTACCCGGTCCTCACCCCGGACCGGTGGATGGCCGACTTCGCGAAGCTCTCCATCAAGGACGAGGTCAGGCCGAAGATCCTCAAGGAGAACGCGGCCCGGCTGCTCGGGCTGACGAAGCCATAAGGGCAGCCATGTGCGACGAAGGACAGGGGCACCCCATGTGCGACGAAGGACAGGGGCACGGACATGCGCAATGAGGGACTGGGGTCGTGGCCCGCACGCCGGGCTCGCAAGACCCCGCACCGCACCGCCCTGATCCACGGCGACACGACTCTCACGTACGCCGGGCTGTACGAGCGCACCACCCGCCTCGCGCACGCCCTGCGCGACTCCGGGGTGCGTCGCGGCGACCGGATCGCCTACCTCGGCCCGAACCACCCCTCCTACCTGGAGACACTGTTCGCCGCGGGCACCCTCGGGGCGGTCTTCGTACCGCTCAACACCCGCCTCGCGGCACCCGAACTCGCCTACCAACTCACGGACTCCGGCGCGAAGGCCCTCGTGTACGGGCCCACGTTCGCCGGCCTGGTCGCGGGGCTGCCGGGCAACAGTGACGTGCGTACGTACGTCGAAGTGGGCGCCGAATACGACCAGTTGCTGGGCGCGGCCTCCGGCGAGGCGATCGACGAACCCGTCACCGCCGACGACACCTGCATCATCATGTACACCTCGGGGACGACGGGCCGGCCCAAGGGCGCGATGCTCACCCACGGCAACCTGACGTGGAACGCGGTCAACGTCCTGGTCGACCAGGACCTGATCGCCGACGAACGCGCCCTGGTCTCAGCCCCGTTGTTCCACACGGCCGGGCTGAACATGCTGACCCTGCCGGTCCTCCTCAAGGGCGGTACCTGCGTCCTGGTCGAGGCCTTCGACCCGGCGGCCACCTTCGACCTGATCGAACGGCACCGGATCACCTTCATGTTCGGCGTGCCCACCATGTTCGAGCACGTGGCCCGCCATCCGCGCTGGGCCGACGCCGACCTGTCCTCCCTGCGGATGCTCAGCTGCGGCGGCTCACCCGTGCCGACCCCGCTCATCGCCGCCTACCAGGAGCGGGGTCTCACCTTCCTCCAGGGCTACGGCATGACCGAGGCCTCGCCGGGCGTGCTCTTCCTCGACGCCGAGCACGCGGTCACCAAGGCGGGTTCGGCGGGCGTGCCGCACTTCTTCAGCGACGTCCGTGTCGTACGGCCCGACCTCGCCCCCGCCGAGACAGGCGAGACCGGGGAAGTGGTCGTACGCGGGCCGCATGTCATGCCCGGCTACTGGGGGCTGCCCGACGAGACCGCGGCCGTGTTCCACGACGGCTGGTTCCGCAGCGGGGACGCCGCCCGGATCGACGAGGACGGCTATGTCACCATCGTCGACCGCATCAAGGACATGATCATCTCCGGCGGCGAGAACATCTACCCCGCCGAGATCGAGGACCAGCTCCTCGCCCATCCCGACATCGTCGAGTGCGCGGTCATCGGCGTGCCCGACGAGAAGTGGGGCGAGGTGCCGCGCGCGGTCGTCGTGCCCCGCGAGGACGTCGCGCTCGACCCCGACGAGGTCCTCGCGTCCCTCGCCGGACGCCTCGCCAAGTACAAGATCCCCAAGTCGGTGGTGCTCGCGGACGAACTGCCGCGCACCGCCTCCGGCAAGCTCCTCAAGTCCCGTGTCCGCAAGCGGTACGGCACCAACTCCCAGTCGAAGGAAGACATATGAGCATCACCGCGAACGGCATCGACGAGCTGAAGAAGCTCGCCGGCAGTGACCTCGGCACCAGTGAGTGGATCGAGGTCACCCAGGAGCGCATCAACACGTTCGCCGACGCCACGGGTGACCACCAGTGGATCCATGTCGACGAGGAGAAGGCCAAGGAGGGCCCGTTCGGCGCTCCCATCGCGCACGGCTATCTCACGCTCTCCCTCTTCATCCCGCTCTTCACCGAGCTGCTGGACGTCCAGGGCGTCACCACGAAGGTCAACTACGGCCTCAACAAGGTGCGTTTCCCCTCACCGGTGAAGGTCGGCTCCCGCATTCGCCTCGTCGGAAAGCTGACGGACGTCGAGGACGTACCGGGCGGTGTGCAGATCACGGTCGACGGCACGATCGAGATCGAGGGCGCGCCCAAGCCCGCGGCCGTGCTCCAGAGCCTGTCCCGCTTCTACGCGTGAGCGCTCCGCTGTGAGCGCCATTTCGTCTGCGGGTTCGTCATGGCTGGTCGCGCAGTTCCCCGCGCCCCTATGGGGAGCGAACCGGCACCAGGTCGAGAAGGCGTTCCGCCGACTCCTTCGCGAGGGGGGTCAGGCGCGTGTACACCGTGCGGAATGTCTTCTCGGCCTGTTCGGCGGGCCAGTCGTCGGGCAGGTGTTTGACCGGCAGGCGCGGGTCCCGGCGGACGACCTGCAGCCACTCCGTCGACAGGCGCAGCCGCAGGGCGAGCGCCTCGTCGGCGGCGGGCTCCGTCGTCTCCCAGTGCTGCCAGCGGCGCACGAACGCCTCGTAGCGTGTGGCCAGTTCGCCCAGTGCCCAGGTCTCCTCGATCATGGCGCCGATGTCCATGCCCGCGTCCGCGTGGGCCCGGAAGATCTTCACATGGGCGGACAGACCGAGCTCGGTGACGAGGGCGGAGACGTCGGCCTCGCCGGGTGCGATCCACAGCCCGCCGAACAGCGGGCCGAAGCCGCTCCAGGTCAACTGCGCGCGCAGATCGTGCCGTTGACGCTGCCAGGACTCCGGCAGCGAGAAGCCGAGCAGCGTCCAGGAGCCGTCCCACTGCCGGTTGACGGCACCGTCCTCCCAGATCCGCTGCTCGCCGTCCCGGAGCACGGACTCCGAGCGCTCGGTCAGCCCGAAGTACATACGGCGTCCCTCGCGCTGCCGCCTGAGCAGATCGCGGCCCACCATGCGCGTCAGCGTCGAGCGGGTCGCGTGCTCGCCGACGCCCGCGCGCCCGAAGACGTCGATGACGCTCCCCGAGTACACGCAGACGTCACGGCCGAGCACCTGGTCACCCAGGAACGACAGCATGAGGGACTGGGGCCGCAGCGCCTCGTCAGTGGTCACCGGCCCACGGTACGCCCGTGGATCAGCTCGTGACCAGGTAGTACGGGCGCACCGGCCGTCCCAGTACACGCAGCCCCCGGACCGGCCTCACCGGTGGCCGGCGACCTCCACGAACACGGGGTTGGAGTAGAACCACGTGTCGAGCCACGGATCCCCGTCGCCCGGCTCGTGCGGGATCGGCCCGTGCGGGTCGACCGAGGCGCCGAGGTATCCGGCGCCGTGCCGGTTGCCGTCGCTGCCGCGCAGCCGCACGTAGAAGGACTCGTCCCCGGCGGTCAGCGGGATGCGCAGGGTGTACGTGCCCTTGCGGCCGGAGACGTCCGCCGTGTGCACGACCTTGGTGGCCGGCGCCCGCCAGTCGTCCCGGTCGGCCGACGGACCGCGCACCGCGCCGCGGATGACGTCCACGTGGGCCAGCTCGGGCAGGATGTCGTGCGGGTTGGGCCGCGAGGCCGTCGTCACGGTCACGTTCAGGGTGAGCTTCTCGCCCTTGCGGACCCGCAGCCGACTGCCCAGCGTGACGCCCCGGCCGTGGTCGCAGTCCCGCTTCAGCCGTACGTCGAGACCGTCGAGCAGATGCCCGTGGTCGAGCCAGACCCGGCCCGCGCGCAGGCCCGCCATCACCGCGCGGTAGCCGTAGCGCGTCACGCCGACGTGCGTGCGGCTGAACTGGCCGGGCCAGAAGTCGCCGCCCGGCTGTGGCTCGGTCGTGTTGACCGGGTCGGGCAGCCGGCCCGTGTTGTCGAAGTTCTGCCCCGGCAGCCAGTCGCCGTTCTTCCAGGTGTCGAACACCACCCGGTGCACATCGGAGTTGGTGGTGATCGTGAACAGCTTGCCCTCGGAGAGCATGGCGTCCCACATGCCGCCGACGGTCGCCGTCATCCAGTCGAAGCCGCCGTACGTGAGGTACGAGTCCGTCGGATAGGCGGGCCAGGAGTCCGCCGACGGCTTGTTCTCGTACTCGCCGCGTATCGACGTCGGACCGCGCCAGCCGGGGATGGCGCCGCCCTGCGCACCCGGCGCGCCCTCCATGCCGATCATGATCTCGGGGGCCGCGTCCCGCCAGCCCCGCATCTCGTGCGGGGAGTCGATGCCCAGGCGCATCGGGTGGTTGGCGAAGACCAGCACGTCGTCCACGTAGCCCGAACGGCGTTGCGCGGCAAGCCACTTGATGGCCTTGACGGCGTGCGCCTCGTTGCGCGGGGTGTCGGGGTGGGTGGGGCCGCCCGCCGTGTAGCCGAGCAGCTTGCCGTCGTAGGCCAGCTCGAACCGCGTGAGCAGGTCCACCTCGTGGCGGCCGGGCGCCGCGAAGATCGTGCAGTGCTCGGCGCCCGGGATGTACCACTCCAGGCCCTGGAAGATCAGCTGACGCGGGTTCGCCGCACGGGCCTTGAGGATCTCCTCGTGCTCCAGCTTCGCCCCGTACTGGGCGTGCCCGAAGTTGGAGTGCTCGTTGAACACCATCCAGTCGAGCCCGTACTTGGCGCTGGCCTGCGCCAGTTGGGAGAACGTGTACTTCGCGTCGTGGCTGTAGACGGAGTGCACGTGGTGGTCGCCGACGAGGTAGGCGAGGCGCGGGTCGTTGCCGCCGAAGCCATTCGCGCTCGCCACGGCGGGCGTCGCCAGCGACCCGGCGGCGAAGGCGGCGCCGAACAGGCCCGCGCGGCGCATGAGCTGACGTCGTGACACGCCCTGCGCGTCGAGGGCGGCGGGGGAGACGGACGGATCTGCCCAGGCGGGCAGCTGCTGCTCGGTCATGGTCTGGGGAGTCCCTCGGAGTTCGATGGATCAGTGGTTCATGAACGACGTGACGGGCAGGGCGCGTTCGACGATCCGCACGTCACCGAGCCGTCCGTGCAGGATCTGGTCGATCTTCCCGGCGTACTCGTAGCCGCCGAGGATCCAGGGCAGCCCGACCGAGGTGATGCCGACGGACGACGCCTTCGGGTTGCGCACCACCGGGCAGCCCTGCACATACAGGGTGGTGTGCCTTCCGTCGTTGACGACGGCGAGGTGCCACCACGTCTCCAGCGGTGTCTCCTGGCCCCAGTTGGTCGCGATTCCCTGCTGGTTGAGGGGCCGCATGGCCCACTGGGGCTCGCGGTCGTTCGACAGCGACAGCGTGGCGATGGGCTCGTCCGGGTCGTCGTCGGTCTTGCCCGCGGCACCGCCCGTACCGGTGCGGCCGAGCAGCCCGGCCCACGCGTCACGCCCGGGATCCCAGTCGGCGGGCAGCCGGTAGAAGGCCTCGATGGTGTAACCCGCCTTGAAGGTGGCCGAGTTGAGCGGCGCGCCGTCGACCGTCCGCAGGTACGCGCCCTTCAGCGGGGGCTTGCCGCCGTGGAAGTCCAGGCTGCCGTGGCCCGGCTGGTCCGGGTGGTGGTCCGACGACCAGGTGAGCGAGCCGCCCGCGACCGTGACCAGGGAGAGGTCGTTGCCGCGCCCGGACGCGTCGCGGACCGTGCCGGTCACGGCGGCCCCGTCGGACTTCCCGTCGAAGCGCCAGTACGCGACCGTGCCCGGTATCAGCATCTTCGACGCGGGACGCGCCGGGCGCGTGGGCACCGGGGCGAAGCCGGCGAAGCGCTCCTCGAAGTCGATCCCGACCGAGAACCGGTCGGCGTCACCGCTGAGTTCGCTCTCCTGGCGCTCCAGCTCGTTGAGCCCCTTCGCGGCCCGGCCGAGGATCCACGGCGACACCGTCTCCACGTCCACGGTGTTCCGGTCGAGGTCGAAGCGGTAGAGGCGGATCATCGCCGCGCCGCCGAAGTAACGGTTCTGATAGTTCGTCAGGTGCAGGTGGACGTCATGTCCCGCCGCGTTCTTGCGCGTTGCCCTGGCCGCGGGCCAGTAGTGGCCGTTGAGGGTGAGGAAGATCTGGTCGTGGTCCTCGATGAGCCGGTCCCACAGCTGCTGCCCGTACGAGGAGAGCGAGTCGTCCTGGTCGACCAGTTCGTGCGTCGTCAGGATCACCGGAGTCCTCGGGTGCCGGGCGATGACGTCCTCGGCCCACGCGAAGCCCTTCGCCGACAGCCGCCAGTCCAGCGCGAGCACCATCCACTCCCGCCCGGCGGCCCGGAAGAGGTGGAAGGTGTTGTACCCGTCCGGGGAGGCGCCCCCGTACGTGGACCTGCCCCTGAAGCGGTCCGGGCCGAAGACGTCCAGGTACGGGCTCGGGCCGCGCTGGTCGTCCGTCGACGACTTCACGTCGTGGTTGCCCGCCAGGACGCTGTAGCCGACGCCCTGCCGGTCGAGCAGCCGGAAGGCGTCGCCGATCGCCGCGCACTCCGCCTTCGCGCCGTTCTGCGTCAGGTCGCCGAGGTGGGACAGGAACACGATGTTCTCGTCGCGCCCGTGCTCCAGCAGATAGCGCAGGGATGCCTCGACGGGCGCCTTGTCGATGCTGGGCCCGTCGAAGAGGTACTGCGTGTCGGGCATCACGGCGAGCGTGAAGCGGCGGCTGTCGGGGTCGGGTCTCCAACGGGCCTTCGAGCCCGGCACCGCCTGTGTGGTGGCCGCCGGCAGCGCGACCGCCGCCGTGGCCACGCCGATCAGCGCGGTCGCCCGCAGGAAGTTCCGTCGCCCGGCGCCGGCCTGCTCGGCCTCGCAGAGGGTCTGGTCGTGCTCATGCGAAGTACACACGTCTGCTCCGTGAAAGGGGGATGCGTGGCTTGCGGAAACGGGGGTCAGAGCACGCGCAGAGTCCACGCCCAGCGGTGGGTGCCCGGCGCGACTAGGTACTCGGCGGTGGTGTCGGGCCCGCACGACGCCGTGCCGAGCCCTCGGTGCGCGGCGTCGAGGTGCACGACACAGCCGGGCCGCGGCACCAGCTCGTCGTGGTGCGCGGCAGCCGCCAGATCCTCGGCCCGGTACCGGTTGACGGAGACCTGCCCCGGCGCCCCGAGCTCCACGGTCAGCCCCGTGGCGTCCGGCGCCGACAGCGTGAACCGCCGCACACCGTGCCGGCCGCCGCTCTCCTGGGGCCGCAGATAAGGGGTGAACAGCTCGTCCACCGGGAGCGAGTGGTGCCCGACGGGCGCGCCCGTGCTCCGGTCCGGGTAGGACTCCCAGGGGCCCTGCCCGTACCAGTCCAGGACATCGAGCCCGGCGACCGTCTCGAAGACCGTGCCGACGCGGGCCACGTCGTCGAGGCCCTCCGGCAGTTCGGCCGACTCCTCGACCCGGAGGCCGCCGGCGACCGGGGTGAACACCTGCTCGTGGCGGACGGGCCCGGCCCCGGTCGCGTACTCGGCGACCACGACGACCCGGGAGTCCTCCTCCCGCACGTCCACGACCTTGCGTACGAGCTCGTCGAGGCCCCAGTCGCGCCAGCGGGCCGCCATGCCGCCCAGTTCGTCGTTGTCGGTGGGCGCCCGCCACAGCGAGAGCACGGGTGCGGCGGTCAGCAGGGGATGGATGAGCAGCGCGTCCGCGTCCAGCGTGACGGCCGGACCGGACGCGGGCTCCGGCGTCGGGTCGGCGACGGCCGCGCCCAGCCGGACCTGCGGCAGACACACCTCGGTGCCGAGCGGCGCCCAGGCCTCGTCGTCCGCGGTGACGACCCGCAGCGTCAGCCAGGACTCGCCCTCCGGAACGGGGAACGGCAGCGGCTCCGCCGCGGACTCGCCCGGCAGTACGTCGGGCAGCTCGGCCGGTGCCGTCACCGTGGTGCCGTCCGCGAGGACCAGGCGCCACTCGGCGGCCAGCCATTCCAGGTCCCGGAAGTGCTGCCGGTTGTGGACCAGGAGGACGCCCTGGTCATAGCTGAGGCGGACCGGTGCCGCGATCTCGCGGTGCTCGTACACCACGGGCTTGGGCGTGCGGTCCGGGAACACCACGCCGTCGGCGATGAACGCCCCGTCGTGGATGGTCTCGCCGAAGTCGCCGCCGTAGGCCCAGCGATGGCCGGGCGCGGCGACTCCGTGCTCGTACAGCCCGGCGCCCCCACGCCCGGCAGGTCTTCCGTCGTTCACACGCTGGAGAATGCCGTGGTCCCAGAACTCCCAGATGAAGCCGCCCTGAAGACCTGGGGTGGACTCGATGGCGGCCCAGGTGTCGGCGAGCGTTCCGTTGCTGTTGCCCATGGCGTGCGAGTACTCGCACTGGATGAGCGGCATGGTCTGCTTCCCCGACCGGGCGTGCGCGACACAGTCCTCGATCGGCGCGTACATCGGGCAGACGATGTCGGACGCGGTCGTCGGATCCGCCCAGTCGAGCTTGGCCGCGCCCTCGTACTGGATCGGGCGGGTCGGGTCGTGGCGCCGGACCCAGCCCGCCGCCGCGTCGTGGTTGGCGCCGTAGTCGGACTCGTTGCCGAGCGACCAGATGATGACCGACGGGTGGTTCTTGTCGCGCAGTACCATGCGCGAGACCCGGTCCACGAAGGCGGGCAGATAGCGGGGGTCGTCGGCGATCTCGTGGGCGTGGTCGTGGGACTCGATGTTCGCCTCGTCCACGACGTAGAAGCCCAGTTCGTCGGCGAGGTCGTACAGCGTCGGGTCGTTCGGGTAGTGGGCGGTGCGGATCGCGTTGAAGCCGAAGCGCTTCATGACGACCAGGTCCGCGCGCATGTCGTCCGCGGTGACCGTGCGCCCGGTCAGCGGGTGGAAGTCGTGCCGGTTCACGCCCCGGATGTAGACGCGCTCGCCGTTGACCAGCAGGTCCCGGCCGCGGATCTCGACGTCCCGGAACCCGACCCGGTGGTGCGAGGTGTCGGCGACCGTACCGTCGGCCCGGTGCAGACGCACGGTCAGGTCGTACAGCTCGGGCGTCTCGGCGGTCCACGGCCACACGTTCTCGACGGTGACCCGCAGCCGCGCCTCGCCCAGGAAGTCGGACACCCGCATGTCCTCGGCGTTGAAACGGTCGAACTCGGTGTCCTGGGCGAGGAGTTGATCCTCCAGTGCCCCGGTGACGTACCACCCCCGCGGCAGCGGTCCCGCCGCGTCGCGCACCTGGCAGTCGACCCGGAGCCGCCCGTCCCGCCGGGCCCGTACGGTCACGTCCGCGAGATGCAGCGGATCGGTCGCGTACAGCAGCACCGAGCGGGTGATCCCGGCGTGCCACCACTGGTCCTGGTCCTCGATGTGCGAGGCGTCGGACCACTTGACGACGGTGAACCGGACGGTCGCCGGGTCCCCGGGGCGTACGACGTCGGAGAGGTCGAACTCGGCCGCGAGGTGGGAGTCCTTGGAGATGCCGACCGGTTTGCCGTTCACATGGACCAGGAGCACGCTCTCGGCCGCGCCGACCTGGAGCACGATCCGGCGTCCGGCCCACTCGGCGGGGATGTCGACGGAACGCTCGTATATGCCCGTCGGGTTGGCGGCGGGCGAGGCGGGCGGGAACTCGCCCCACGGCATCTGCGCGTTGGTGTACTGCGGCAGGTCGTCGCCGCTCTGCGTGGTCCAGGTGCCCGGCACCTCGGTCCGGGTCCACTCGCCCGAGCAGCCCATGGGCGAGGGCAGCAGCTGGAAGTGCCAGGAGCCGTCCAGGGACAGCGCACCGGGGCGCCGGTCCACCGCGTTCATGGCCAGCCGCCCCCAGGAGGTCACCTCCGGTGCCTCCCAGGGGCGCAGGGCGATCAGGTGATCGCGTCGCATCAGCGAATGGCTCCCTTGCCGAGATCCGCGATGATCTGCTTGGCGCCGATCGCGAAGACGATCAGCAGCGGGATGAGGGCCAGTACCGCACCCGTCATGACCATCCCGTAGTCCGTGGTGCCGTGGACGCCGTTGAGCTGCGACAGCGCGACCTGGAGGGTCACGTTGTCCGGGTTGGTGAGGGCGATCAACGGCCAGGCGTAGTCGTTCCACTGGCCCATGAAGGTGAAGATGCCGAGGAAGGCGAGACCGGGCCGCACGACCGGCAGCGCCACGTGCCAGTACTGGCGCATGAAGCTGGCCCCGTCGAGCTTGGAGGCGTCGAGCAGCTCGTCGTGGATCGCGCTCTTCATGTACTGCCGCATCCAGAAGATGCCGAACGCGTTCGCGGCGGCCGGCACGACCAGCGAGGTCATCGAGCCGATCCAGCCGAGCTTCGCCATGATCACGAACTGCGGGATGGCCTGCAGCTGCGCCGGCACCATGAAGATCATCATCATCATGGCGAACAGCACCCCCCGGCCCGGGAAGCTGAACTTCGCGAAGACGAACGCGGCCAGCGAGTCGAAGAAGAGCACGAGGACCGTCACCGTGGTGGCGACGAGCAGCGAGTTGAACATCGACCCGAAGAAGTCGATGCTGTCGAAGAGCTTGCTGAGGTTGTCGCCGAGGTGCGAGCCGGGCAGCAGCTTCGGCGGGTAGGAGAAGATCTCGGTCGACGAGTGCGTCGACATGATCACGGCCCAGTAGAACGGGAACGCGGAGAGCAGCACGCCGAGGATCAGCGAGGCGTGGAGGGCGATGCCCCTGCGCCGGGTGCCGTCGATGCGCTTGTTCTTGCCGTGCCTGGCCTTGCCGGGCTCGGACTCGGTGGGCTTGACATCGGTGATTGTCATGGTGACGGGCCTCCCTAGTCCTCGCCCCGGCGCTGCACCAAGCGCCAGTTGATGATCGAGAAGATGACGACGACGAGGAAGATGCCCCAGGCCACGGCGGCGCCGTAGCCGAAGTCGTTGTTGTCGAAGGTCTGCTGGAAGAAGTAGAGGACCATCGTCCGGCCGGCGTGGTCGGGACCGCCCGAGAACGTCGACTCGTTGGCCGTGGTCTGCAGCAGCACCTGGGGTTCGGAGAAGCTCTGCAGTCCGGTGACCGTCGAGATGACGAGGACGAAGAGCAGCACGGGCCGCATCATCGGCAGCGTGATCCGGAAGAAGGTCTGGATGGGCCCGGCCCCGTCCACGCGCGCGGCCTCGTACAGCTCACCGGGGATCGTCTGGAGTCCGGCGAGGAAGATGATCGCGTTGTAGCCGGTCCACTGCCAGGTCATCAGGGTGGCGATGGCGACCTTGATGCCCCACGGGGTGTTCAGCCAGGCCACCTGGTCGAGTCCGACCGCCTGCAACAGGGCGTTGACCAGGCCGAAGTTGGTGGAGAAGACCGAGCCGAAGATGATCGCGACGGCCACCACCGAGGTGACGTTGGGCAGGAAGTAGGCGAAGCGGTAGATCTTCTTGAAGCGGACCGCCGAGTTGAGCATCACGGCCGTCACCATTGCCAGGAAGATCATGGGGAAGGTGGCCAGCGCCCAGATGATGATCGTGTTGCCGATCGAACTCCAGAAGTCGGTGTCCGTCAGCAGGTACTTGTACTGCGACAGCCCGGCGTACTCCATCGAGCCCAGACCGTCCCACCGGTGGAACGACAGATACAGCGAGAAGCCGACCGGGATCAGACCGAAGGCGAGGAAGAGCAGATAGAAGGGGGAGATCGCGGCGTACAGCCGCCAGTAGCTCAGGATGCTCTTCTTGGGGTTGGGGGAGGGTGGCTCCACGGCGGGCGCCGGGGGCTTCTCGACCAGGGGCACGGTAGCCATCAGTAGCTCACCCCCAGGTGGTCCGCGATGCGCCGGCACTTGCTCATGGCGTCCCTCCAGGCCTTCTTGGGGTCCTTGCCGAGGACGCCGACGTTCTTGATCTCGTCCTTGATCGGCTGCCCGAGCGCCACGTCGAACGGGCTGTTGAAGGCGACCGGGATCTTCTCCGCGGCCGGCCCGTAGACGTCCATCGTGATCTGGTCGCCGAAGAACGGGTCGGGCTCGCGCAGCTTCTTCATGTCGTACGAGGCGGGGGTCGACGGGAAGAGTCCGGCGTCGACGAAGCCCTGGGCCTGGTTGTCCGCGTTGAGCAGCCAGGTGATGATCTCGAAGGCCTTCTCGGGTTCGCGGCACGCCTTGGTGATCGCCAGGAACGAGCCACCGACGTTGGACGGGCCGCCCGGGCAGTTCGCCACCCGCCACCTGCCCTTGGTCTTCGGGTACTGCAGCTTGAGGTCTCCGGCCGCCCAGGAGGCGTTCAGCTGGCTGGGCAGCCGGCCCTTCTCGGTGGCCGAGATGGAGTCGGGGGTGCCCGTCACGATGTCGGAGACGATCCCGCGCCGCTTGGCCTCCACCGCACGGTCCCAGCAGTCGCGTACGTGCTCGCCGTCGCCGATGAAGTGCTTGTCCCGGTCCACGTACCGGGTGGTCCCCTGGCCGATCGACATCTCGTAGACGCTGCCGACGTCGGTGAGGATGTAGGTGCCGGGGACGCGCTTCTTGAGCTGCTCACCGGCCGCGAAGAACTTGTCCCAGGTGTTCATCTCCGAGGACACATCGTCCGGTTCGTACGCCAGTCCGGCCTTCTCGTAGACCGCCGGCTGGTAGTAATGCACGACCGGGCCCACGTCGATGGGGAAGCCGATGAGGCTGCCGTCCGGTGCGACCGCCTGCTGCCACTTCCAGTCCAGGTACTGGCTCTTGAGCTTCTCGGCGCCGAGGGTCCGCAGATCGATGAACTGGTCGGCGTTCGGCAGATAGGACGCCATGTCCTCGCCCTTGAGCCCCGCGATGTCGGGGATGTGGGCCTGGCCGGTCATCGTGGTGATCAGCTTGGAACGGTAGTAGCCGCCGATCTGGATCGCGTCCAGGTCGACCGACGAGTCGTAGCGCGCCTTGGCCTTCTTGACGACGGTGTCGCTCAGCCCGCCGCTCCAGTACCACAGGACCATGTTCCGGCCGGTCGAGCCGGTCGGTACGGCGCAGCCGGACGCCAGGCCGCCGAGCGCCGTGGCGGCCGTACCGGCCAGACCCGCGCGGAGCAGGCCCCTTCGTGAGAGCCGCACAGCTCCCACCGCCTTTCGGATGTGTTCGGTCTTCGCATCAGGGGAGATCGGGAATGCCGTGGGGGGCGGGTGGGGTC
>NZ_LIQZ01000042.1 GCF_001418655.1 Streptomyces phaeochromogenes
CAGCAACCCCCTCCCCTTCACCGCCGCCCAGAAGTCCCCCGGCACAGGCTGGTTGAAGAGGGAGACCGTGCCCGCCACCTCCTCGGACGAGCGGGCACCGACGACCACATTGCTGACCGCAGGGTGGGCAAGGGGAAACTGAACGGCCGCCGCGAGGGGCGACACGTCGAAGGCCGCACAGAGACGCCTCAACGCCCCGATACGCACACCCAGTTCAGCCGGAACAGACGCATACCCATGCGGAGCACCCGGCCGAGGATCGGCCAACAACCCAGACTGATAGACCCCCGCAGCCATGACAGCCACCCCCCGCTCGACACACAACGGCAGCAACTCGTCGAGCCCCGACTGATCGAGCAGGTTGTACCGCCCGGCCAACAGCACACAGTCGGGCCCAGGAACCGCCGCCTCCCGCAGGAACCGCGCAGCCACGGGCGCATGGTTGACGCCGATGGAGACCGCGCCGACGACCCCCTCGTCCCGCAGATCGGCCAGCGCGCGATACGCCTCGCCCACCGCGGCCCCGAAGTCCTCGTCGGGATCGTGGACATGGAGTACGTCGATCCGGTCGAGCCCCAGCCGCGCCAGGCTCTCCTCGACCGACCGCAGCACCCCGGCGTACGAGTAGTCGAGCCGGGGCCCGACCCCGGCCGGCGGGTCCGCCCAGATCGGCTGGGTGTCCGGCCCGCCCGGCTCGATGATCCGCCCCACCTTGGTGCACAGCACGTACGCGTCACGGGGCCGCGAGGCGAGGGCCGCGCCCGTACGGGTCTCCGAGCGCCCGTACCCGTACACGGGAGCCGTGTCGAAGAGTCGTACGCCCAACTCCCAGGCGGTGTCGATGGTGGTGGCGGCCTGTTGCTCGGGCACGGGCTCGAACAGGCCGCCCAGGGAGGCGAGTCCCAGCCCGAGGCGGCTGACCTGAAGTCCCGTGCGGCCCAGTGGTACGAGGTCGTCGGCTCTCATCTCCAACCTCTCCCCACGACACGATCCCTCTAACGCGACCTGTTCAAGGCAACGCGCGGGAGCCGGAACCTACCGGGACAGGGCGGTGACCACCGACGGCAGACGGCCCATCGCATGCGCCACGCCCAGCCCGTCCATGTAGTCGCGGACATGCGTGATCAGGCCGTCGTGGACCCGGATCACCAGCAGGCCCGGGAAGCTGAAGGCTCGGCCGGTCGTGGCCACGGTCCCGGTGACGACCTGCTCGACGGTGATCACCTCGGGGTCGGTGCTGTCGTGCACGACGACGTCACGGATCTCCCGCGGTCGCGCCGGGCTCGCGCCCCAGGCCGCCCGGTAGCCCGCACGCACCTCCTCGCGCCCCTGGTACCGCTCGGGCATGCCGGGGAAGAGGAACGGGAACTCGTGGACGGCGTCCACCGCGTAGAGGTCGGCCAGGTCGTCCGCGGAACCGTCGAGCATCGCCTGCTGATAGCGGGCCAGGACCTCGCGGGGGCCGGGTCCGGGGGAGTTCACGGCTGCTGTGTCCGGCATGGCATCGGTCTCCGTTCGTTCGGGTCTCCAACAAGCTTCCAACAGGCTTCCAACGGGTCTCCAGTCTCCGTCGGTCCCGTCGGTCTCGCCGAGGACGCCGACAGGGCGGCGTACACCGACGTGGTGTCGGAGTGCGCCGCCCTGGGGCGGGACGGGTTGCGGGAGGCGGCCCGCGCTGTCACGGCGGCCGACTACTTCGGGTCGCTGTTGAACTTCGCGGTCGACCAGAAGTAGCCGAGCACCGCGAGACCCAGGCACCAGGCGAGGGCGAGCCAGCCGTTGTGGCCGATCTCGGTGCCGAGCAGCAGGCCCCGCAGGGTCTCGATGGCGGGAGTGAAGGGCTGGTACTCGGCGATCGGCTGGAACCACCCCGGCATGGAGTCGACCGGCACGAAGGCGCTGGAGATGAGGGGCAGGAAGATCAGTGGCATCGCGTTGTTGCTGGCCGCTTCGGCGTTGGGGCTGACCAGGCCCATGCCGACCGCGATCCAGGTGAGCGCCAGGGCGAACAGCACGAGCAGTCCGAACGCCGCCAGCCACTCCAGACCCGTGGCATCCGTGGACCGGAAGCCGATGGCCACGGCGACGGCGCCCACGAGGACCACGCTGATGACCGACTGCAGCACGCTGCCGACGACGTGTCCGATGAGCACCGACGGGCGGTGGATGGCCATCGTGCGGAAGCGGGCGATGATGCCCTCGGTCATGTCGTTGGAGACCGACACCGCGGTGCCGATGGTCGTGCTGCCGATGGTCATCAGGAGCAGGCCCGGGACGAGATACGCGATGTACGCGGACCGGTCCGGACCACCGCCACCGCCTATACCCGCGCTCATCGTGTCGCCGAAGACGTACACGAAGAGCAGGAGCAGCATGATCGGGGTGAGCAGCAGGTTCAGGGTGAGGGACGGGTAGCGGCGCGCGTGCAGGAGGTTGCGGCGCAGCATCGTGGACGAGTCGCGTACGGCGAGGGAGAGAGAGCTCATCGGACGTTCTCCTTGGGCTGGTTGGTGAGCTGGCTGGGCTGGTTGGGGACGTCGGCCGGACCGGTGAGGGCGAAGAAGACGTCGTCGAGGTCGGGGGTGTGCACGGTGAGTTCGTCGGCCTCGATGCCGGCCGCGTCCAACCAGTCGAGGATCGAGCGCAGTTCGCGCTGGCTGCCGTCGCTCGGGATCTGCAGC
>NZ_LIQZ01000420.1 GCF_001418655.1 Streptomyces phaeochromogenes
GGGACGGGAATGGGTAGGGGCGGCGGGGGCGAGGAAAAGCAGCGCCCACCCGCATCCCCCACGCAACACACCATCGAACGGTTGAGCGACCCCCGGCAATGATTCGGCAAAGAGGAAATGGAGCAGAGTGCTCCGGCGTTCAAGGAGCTGGAGGGCGCTTCACGTCCTCCGTCAGGCATGCCCGCAACCCGGTCAGAGCAGGTCCGCAGCAAGGAGGAACGCCACGTGAGCCAGTACGTGAGCAGGCTCGGGCGCCGCTCCCCGGCGACCCCTTCGAGGCTGAGGCTGCACCGCCGCCCGCGCCGCGTCGCGATGCTCTCCGTGCACACCTCACCCCTGCACCAGCCGGGCACCGGCGACGCGGGCGGCATGAACGTCTACATCGTGGAGCTCGCCCAGCGCCTCGCCGCGATCAACATCGAGGTCGAGATCTTCACGCGCGCGACGACCGGGGCGCTGCCGCCCAAGGTGGAACTCGCGCCCGGAGTCCTCGTACGGCATGTGGACGCCGGCCCGTACGAAGGGCTCGCCAAGGAGGATCTGCCCGCCCAGCTCTGTGCCTTCACGCACGGGGTGATGCAGGCTTGGGCCGGTCATCGGCCCGGCTACTACGACCTGGTCCACTCGCACTACTGGCTCTCCGGCCACGTCGGCTGGCTGGCCGCCGAGCGCTGGGGCGCGCCCCTGGTGCACGCGATGCACACCATGGCGAAGGTCAAGAACGCCGCCCTGGCCGACGGCGACACCCCCGAACCGGCTGCCCGGGTCATCGGCGAGACGCAGATCGTGCGCGCCGCCGACCGCCTCATCGCCAACACCTCCGAAGAGGCCGACGAGCTCGTACGGCACTACGAGGCCGAGCCCGGCAAGGTCGCGGTCGTCCACCCGGGCGTGAACCTCGACCGCTTCCGCCCGGCCGACGGACGCGCCGCCGCGCGCGACCGGCTCGGCCTGCCGCAGGACGCCCTCATACCGCTCTTCGCCGGCCGCATCCAGCCTCTGAAGGCCCCCGACGTGCTGCTGCGCGCGGTCGCCGTCCTCCTGGACGAGCGGCCCGAGCTCCGCTCGAACATCGTGGTGCCCATCGTGGGCGGCCCGAGCGGCAGCGGCCTCGCCAAGCCCGAGGGCCTGCAGAAACTCGCCGCCCGGCTCGGCATCGCCGACGTCGTACGGTTCCGGCCGCCGGTCGGCCAGGAACAGCTCGCCGACTGGTTCCGGGCCGCGTCCGTCCTCGTGATGCCTTCCTACAGCGAGTCCTTCGGGCTCGTCGCCATAGAGGCACAGGCGGCGGGTACGCCGGTGCTCGCGGCAGCGGTGGGCGGTCTGCCCGTCGCGGTGCGGCACAAGGAGACGGGCTTTCTGGTCCCGGGCCACAATCCCGTCGACTACGCGCGCGTGCTGCGCGATTTCGCCGACAACCGGGCGCTCCCGGACCGGATGGGCGCGGCTGCCGCCTGGCACGCCAAGTCCTTCGGCTGGGACACCTCCGCCGCCGCCACGGCGGACGTCTACACGGCGGCGATGCACGAGCACAGGCGTCACGTACGCTCCCACCATGGCTGATGTGGAGAGCGCGGCGGGGACCATCGAGGAGGTCCTGAAGGACGCCGAGATCGAGTGGGAGAGTCCGGAGCCCGGCCACTTCGTGGTGAAGCTGCCCGGCACCCGCAAGCTGTCCACGACCGTCTCGCTGATCGTCGGCAGGCACTCCCTGTCGCTCAACGCCTTCGTCATCCGGCACCCGGACGAGAACGAGCCCGGCGTGCACCGCTGGCTCCTTGAGCGCAACCTCAAGCTCTACGGCGTGAGTTACGCGGTCGACTCCCTCGGCGACATCTACGTGGCGGGCAAGCTCCCGCTCGCCGCGGTCACCGCCGACGAGATCGACCGGCTGCTCGGCTCGGTCCTGGAGGCCGCCGACGGCAGCTTCAACACCCTCCTGGAGCTCGGTTTCGCCTCCGCGATCCGCAAGGAGTACGCCTGGCGGGTGTCGCGCGGCGAGTCCACGCGCAACCTCGACGCGTTCAGTCATCTGACTCGTCGTTCGACCGACTGACCAACTGGTCCGTACTAACTCTCCATCACGCAACCATCGAGCAACTGTCAATCAACCCCTGCACGACTCTTTTCCCGTGCAAGGGGAGCGTGTCATGCTCACCGCCAACGCACATCTGAACTTCGTTCACATCCATGGAAATCCCCATCCCTGGAAGGCGGTTCGGTATGAGTGACCGTTGGGAGGGCCCCACCAGACGGGCCCTGCTCGGCAGCGCGACAGCGGTGGCGGCCGGCGCCGTGACCGGCGGACCGGCGGCGGCAGTCACCGGGCAAGTGCCCGCCCTCTGGCGCGAGTTCACCCGCACCCCCTTCACACACCCGCAGATCCCGTACATCGGCAGGGCCGGTCAACGCGCAGGGGCGGCGCACTTCCCCCGCCGCCCCGTCGTGGCCGACGTCCGCGCGTACGGCGCCACGGCGGACGGCTCGGCCGACTCCGCCCCCGCGATCAACCGTGCCGCCGCTGCCGCCGGAAGGGCCGGCGGCGGCACGGTTCTCATCCCGCCCGGCACCTACCGCCTCGACGGCCTGATCCACGTCGGACACTCGAACGTCGTCCTGCGCGGCGCCGGCAGCGCCCGTACGAAGCTGTACGCGACCCGCAGTCTCACCGAGCTGATCGGCGCCTACGGTTCGCGCTACGGCGGCGACAAGTCGTCCTGGTCATGGGCGGGCGGCCTCATCTGGTTCTGCCCGGCGGACCGCTTCGACAGCCTGATGAGCGCGATCAAGGCGAAGGCCTGGCCCTTCGAGGGCTGGACCGGCAACAAGCGGGACGAGTGGGAGACCCTGACGACGGTCGAGCCCGCCCGCCGGGGCTCCTGGACGGTGACGGTCGCGGACCCCCGACGACTCAGACCCGGCCGGCTCGTCCTCCTCCGCCTCGCCGACGACACCGGGCACACCCTCCTGGAGCACATGGCGGGCGGCGGCCCGGGCCAGGAGGCGTACCGCTGGGACGACAAGACAAAATTGACCAGCTACGTCCCGTACGAGTGGCCCGTGCGCATCGCGCGCGTGCGGGGCAGAAAAGTCACCCTGGAACGACCGCTCCCGCTCGACACCCGCCCCGAATGGGACCCGCGCCTCACCACCCACGTGGAGGCACTGACCGGCTCGGGCGTCGAGGGCCTCACCCTCGAAGCCGTCGAGACCCCGCAGGCCCCGCACCTCCTCGACCGGGGCCACAACGGCGTCACCTTCCAGTGCGCGTACGACTGCTGGGCCGACGACATCGTCGTACGGCACATGGACAACGGCTTCGGCCTGGTGTCCGCCTCCGCCTGCACCCTGCGCGACACCCGGGTCGCGGGCCGGGGGACGCACCACCCGTACTTCTGCCGCGAGGGTTCGCACGACAACCTCGTCGAGGACTTCGTCATCGAGGAGCGCACGGCCCCGGCCCCCGCGGGCACCCAGCTCCACGGCATCAACGTGGAGGGGCTGTCCTCGTACAACGTCTGGTCGCGCGGTGACATGCGGATGGGCACCTTCGACACCCACCGGGGCATGCCCTTCGCGAACGTCCGCACCGACATCACGGTCACCAACAACGGCCGCCACGGCGGCGATGCCATTGCCGGACCGCTCTTCGGCGCCCGCTTCACTCACTGGAACATCCGCGTCACCAACGCCCGCGCCGGCCTGACGAGGATCGACGGCCTCGCCCCCTACAGCGCCACGGTCGGCATCAACGAGGTGACGGAGTTCGACCAGATCGACGTACCCGACTTCTCCGGAGACCTGCATTCCCGCCTGGAGCTCTACGGGACCTCGGGGATGGTACGGCCGCGGAACCTGTACGAGGCCCAGCGCGAGATCCCGGACGTTCGGTCCCGGACGTTCAGCGCGCGCTGAGGCGGTAGCGCCCCGGGGCCACCCCGACCAGCCGTTTGAAGTGCCGGGTCAGATGCGACTGGTCGTAGAAGCCGGTCTCCGCCGCCACCTCGCCCGGTGTACGGCCGTCGAGCAGGAGCCGGCGGGCCCGGTCGACGCGGCGGGACATCAGGTACTGGTGCGGGGCGATCCCGAAGGCACCGCTGAACGCCCGCACCAGGTGGGCGGGGTGGGCGTGCACCAGACGCGCGGCCTCCTCCAGGTTCACCCCCTGGACGAGCCGCTCGTCGAGGAGTTCACGCAGGTCGTGGGCGAGGGTGCGGTCGGGGCGACGCGGGGGATCGTCCCCGGTAGGCGTTCCTGCCCGCGGGCGCAGATGACCGCGCAGCCGCTCGCCGATCAGGGTGAGCCTGCTCTCCGCCTCCAGCTCGTCGCCGGGGTGTGCGAGGGCGCTGTGCAACTGCCCGACGCGCGTCCGCAGTACGGGGTCGACGAGGTCCGGGGTGTCCACCGCCGGGCCGATATAGGTCTCGTCGAGCCGGCTGAGGTCCAGGTACAGCACCCGCTTGCGGAAGCCGGACGGCGTGACAGGCGAGCCGTTGTGCGGGACGTGCGGCGGGAGCAGCGAGACCGTGTCGTGCGGCGTGCCGTGCTCGTGCCGGTCGAGGTCGTACCGCACGGCCCCCGCGTCGACGATCAGCAGCGTCCACGCGTCATGGACGTGCATCGGATACGCGTACTCCGTGAAATGGGCGTGGAACACCTCCACGACACCCGGTACGCGCGGGCGCCACGCGGAGACCTCACGCTGGGCGACCATGCAAAGAACGTACAAGACGGAGGTGTACGTGGCTCGGCAGTCTCAATGCATGAACGCTGAACCCCTTCCCACGGAACCCGCCCGCGTTTCCACGGAACCCGCCCCCGCCGAGCCCGTCCGCTTCGACACCAAGATCGCCGTCCTGCTGCGGGAGGACCTGGAGCCGTGGCAGCGGCTGAACGTGACCGCGTTCCTCGTGAGCGGGATCGGGCCGTCGGTCCCCGAGGTGGTCGGGGAGCCGTACGCGGACGCCGACGGTGTCGGTTACCTGCCGATGTTCCGCCAGCCGGTCCTGGTCTTCGAGGGTACGAAGGAGACGCTGACGGCGGCCCACGCGCGCGTGCTGTCCCGTGCCCTGCCCCGCGCGCTCTTCACCTCCGACCTGTTCACCACGGGCAACGACCGCGACAACCGGGCGGCGGTCCGGGCCGTACCGACGGCGGAGCTGGACCTGGTGGGGCTAGCTGTGTACGGGCCGCGCAACGCGGTGGACAAGGTGATCAAGGGGGCGCGGATGCACCCCTGAGGCGTACGGGAGCACGCCGTGGGATGCGTGGGGCGGGGCCGGCTTATGCCGCGCTGACCTCGGGCTTGGCGGTGGGAAGAGGCTCCTCGGCTGCCTCCGGGTTGTGCTGGTCCTCCGGGTTGTGCAGGTCCTCCGGGTCGTGCTGGTCGTGGGTCGGCAGGTTGCGCATCAGGGCCCAGTACCCGCCCCCGGTGACCGTGCCGATGACCGCGCACGCGCCCCACAGCCACTCCGCCCCGTACCGGTCGATGACGAAACCGGACATCAGGGGCGCGACGAGGGCGGCGACGGACCAGGACATGGTGTACATGCCCTGGTAGCGGCCACGGCCGTGGGTGGGGGAGAGGCCGACGACGAGGCTGGTCTGGGTGGGCGCGTTGACGATCTCGGCGAGGGTCCAGACGCAGACCGTGAGCGCGAAGACGCCGACCGAGCCGGCGAAGGCGGTGAGCCCGAACCCGTACCCGGCGAGGAGGGACGAGAGGACGAGGAGCCGCCTCGGGTCCCGGTGCTGGATGAAGCGGGTGACGGGGATCTGGAGGACGACGATGAGGACGCCGTTGACCGCGATCGCCATGCCGTAGTCGGCGGGGGTGAACCCGGCCTCGCCCATCGCCACGGGCAGGCCCAGATACCCCTGCTGGAAGATCAGCGCGACGAGGAAGGACAGTCCGACGACGCTCATGAAGCGCCCGTCGCGCAGTACGGTCCCGAGCCCGACCTCGGGTTCGTCGACCCCCTTGGAGACCCGCTCGGGCCGGGACTCGGGCAGCTTCGCGAAGACGAGGATCGCGCAGATCATGGTCATCGCGGCCTCGATGAGGAAGCCGGCGAGGTAGCTGTACTCGGCGATGAACCCGGCCCCCATGGCGGAGACGGCGAACCCCAGGTTGATCGCCCAGTAGTTGAGGGAGAAGGCCCGGACGCGGTCCTCGGGCCGGACGATGTCGGCCATCATCGCCTGCACCGCGGGCCGGGAGGCGTTGCTGGCCATTCCGACCAGGAAGGCGACGCCGGCGATGGCGACCGGGTGGTGCACGAAGCCGAGCAGCGCGACGGAGACGGCGGTCGACGACTGGGCGACGAGCAGGGTGGGCCGCCGTCCGAGCCGGTCCGTCATGACGCCCGCGCCGAGGGAGGAGATGACTCCGCCGAGCCCGTGGAGTGCGGCGACCAGTCCGGCGTACGAGGCGGAGTAGCCGCGGTCGAGGGTGAGGTAGAGCGCCATGAAGGTGGCGACGAACGCGCCGAGCCGGTTCACGAGTGTGCTGGTCCACAGCCACCAGAACTCACGGGGAAGACCGGAGAGCGTCTCGCGCGTGACACGTCTCAGGGCGGCGGCGGTCATGGCGGATCCCCCACGGATGTAAGCGGCTGGAGCGGTAGGCACACGTTACGAATCCATCGCGGGGGAGGGCCAGCCATTTAACAGATCCCGTCAACTGTCCGGCTGCCGAGCGGATGCGTGTCCGGCTGCCGGGCGGGCGCGCAACGGATCAAAGCCTTGGATTACGCTCATGCGCATGGCCGACGCACCGTACAAGCTGATCCTCCTCCGCCACGGCGAGAGCGAATGGAACGCGAAGAACCTGTTCACCGGCTGGGTGGACGTCAACCTCAACGAGAAGGGCGAGAAGGAGGCAGTCCGCGGCGGCGAGCTTCTGAAGGACGCCGGCCTTCTCCCCGATGTGGTCCACACCTCGCTCCAGAAGCGCGCGATCCGCACCGCCCAGCTGTCGCTGGAGTCGGCGGACCGCCACTGGATCCCGGTCCACCGCTCCTGGCGCCTGAACGAGCGCCACTACGGTGCGCTGCAGGGCAAGGACAAGGCGCAGACCCTCGCGGAGTTCGGCGAGGAGCAGTTCATGCTGTGGCGCCGCTCGTACGACACCCCGCCCCCGCCCCTTGAGGACGGCACGGAGTTCTCCCAGTCGGACGACCCGCGCTACGCGACGATCCCCCCGGAGCTCCGCCCCCGCACGGAGTGCCTGAAGGACGTCGTCGTCCGCATGCTCCCGTACTGGTACGACGGCATCGTCCCCGACCTCCTGGCCGGCCGCACGGTCCTGGTCGCGGCCCACGGCAACAGCCTCCGCGCCCTCGTCAAGCACCTGGACGGTGTCTCGGACGCGGACATCGCAGGCTTGAACATCCCCACGGGCATCCCCCTCGCCTACGAACTCGACGCCGACTTCAAGCCGCTGAACCCGGGCGGAACCTACCTGGACCCGGACGCGGCGGCGGCTGCGATCGAGGCTGTGAAGAACCAGGGCAAGAAGAAGTAAACAAGCACATACCTGAAAGCCCTCGCCCCGCGATTTCCTCGCGGGGCGGGGGCTTTTGGCATGGGAAGGTGCCCGGCGGTCGGGCATGAGCGCGTGTCAGGTCACCCGGCCGTCCCCGGCCTCTCGGTGCATGCCCGTGCAGAGCGCCCAGACGACGAAGATGTTGACGGCGACCAGGGCCAGGGCCCAGAGCGGGTAGTACGGCACCCACAGGAAGTTGGCGAGCGCGCCCAGGCCTGCCACGAGCACGCCGAAGAAGCGTGCCCAGAGTGCCCCGGTGAGCACCGCGCAACCCGCGAAGACGAGGACGACTCCCAGGATGAGGTGGACCCAGCCCCAGCCCGCCAGGCTGAACTCGAACACGTAGTTGCGTGTCGAGATGAACAGGTCGTCCTTGGCGACGGCCGCGATCCCCTCGAAGATCGCCATCGCTCCACCGAACATCATCAGCACCGCGGCGAAGACGGTGATCCCGGACGTGGGCCCGTGCCAGGGGCGCGGATCGGTCGCGTCGGCCGATTTGTGTTGCGTGGCATAACTGGCCATGCCGGCCTCCTCGGGTCGCAGAGCCGTCCGGTCCGGCTCCGAGCACCCGGACTGACTCGATCCCCGGTCTCAGCGTGGCACGACGTCTCCCGGTCGGCATTCCGAAGCCGGGGCGCGACTTCGTCGATCTTGGATCACGGGTCACAGGGGCGCGCGATGGGGAAGGCTCGGTCGGCCTCGCGCGTTTGCCTGGCGCAGAGAGTCCAAGTCCGCTCGCATCCCGTCTCTGAGTTCCTGGCGGGTGTCGTTGAAGTCGTCTCGGGCAGCTCATGGCACCGGCTCGCGTGCCGGATCTGCTCCCTGCCGGAGAGGGCGGCCGCAAGGTAGTCGGCGTAGAGGGTCGTGCGTCGATCTCGCTCGTGCCGTCGTTACTCGCACTTCCACCGGCCTCGCTCCACCGTCCAGCCGGAGACGACGGCGATGCCCCCACCGATCAGCGCACTTGCAGGGGCAGCCCAGTCCACCGGGCGACCCTACAAGCTGCATCTGGCCTTGTGGGGAGTGGAGTTGATGACTCCGATCCTGGCTTCCCGAACTGAGAAGCCGGGCTCCGCGGGCGAGCGGGTCAGGTCAGGGGAGCGGGGCTTGCTGATGGCTCGCTGCGGCCCACCGAGGTCTGGTTTCGTTGCTCGACCCACTGGCGGAGTTCCTCGTCGCCGACCCGCTCGACGGCTCCGAGTAGTTGTTGCCGGGCCCCTTCGTTACGTTCGGATTCAGGCAGCAGTTGATACCGGTTGACGGCTCGTCGCAGGACCTCACGTGACTGCGATGCCAGTACATAGCGGGGGCCGTGCGCGAAGACTTGGCGAAAACCGGTGAAGAAGAGGGCCCCACCCGCGATGAGAGCGGTCAGCCATGCCGGGGCGCCGAGTCCTGCCGCCACCACCGTGGACGATGACGTGGCAAGGGCGCCCAGTTCGCTCAGGCGATACCAACGACGGGCCGAGTCCCGCGTTTTCTCGTAGAAGGCCAAGTCGCCCTGAGCCAGGGCAAGTACGGGGTCGGGGGAGTCCAGCCAGGTGTTGGTATCCGGTGTCCTTCGGCGCATGGCTCCATGGTGTCCTCAGCAGGGCCTGCAGGGAACCGATTCGCCATGCACGGCAGCGTTGTGGCCCGTCACCACCCGAACTGCATCAGCCTGGTGATCGGCCGCAAGGCGCGTTGATGCGGCTCAGTAGTAGTAAAAGGAGTAGAGAACTTCCGCTTCTATGGGTTCTGTGGTGATTGCTGAAGTCTGTTTGAGAGGCGTTCCACTCTTACTTTGACTGGGTGGCCAGTTGGGATGAAAACGCAATCACTCTGCAAAGAGCGGATCCGCTCTCGGGCCTCGCGTTCACGACCGGCGTCAGTGAGCAGTTTGGCTATCCACCAACGGCGATCAAGCACGGCCAAATCCCTAGGACCCAGCACGCGGGTACTCTCCCGCACAGCGGAATCCAGCAACTCCAGGCCCTCGTGATGAGCGCCGGAGGAGAACGTTGACCAAGCCACGCCGAACTTTATGCCCAGGACAATGCGATGCTCGCTGCCGAACACGGAGGCGGCTCTGTGCTCCAGTTCACTGGACAGGAGGATGGCTTCGTCATAGCGGCCGCAATGCGCGGTGAAGGTCGAGACTTGGCTCTCTGCCATCAGGCAGTCTTCGTGATTGTCTCCAAGTTCTTGCCGGAGGGCCTGCAGCCTTCGCTGGGCGGAAATCAGCGCTCTCTCCGCTGACTGGAGTGGCATGCCGAACTCAAAGAGCATGCCTTCGGCTTGACCGATACCGGCTTGGGCTGCCCGGCGCAACGTTGGGTGAGCAGACTCGAAGCTGCCCGCCAACCAAGCGTTGCATGCGATGGTATAAGCCTCGTGTACCGGGGCAAGCTCCAACACCACCTGCCACAAGGCTTCCAGGATCGGCTCCTGTGTCGGGAGGTCGATCAGATAGTCGAAGGCCAAATAGCCGCGGATGGCGTCGCCGAGCAAGAGGCTGTTCGCTCCGGCCGGGACGGTCGAAGCCAAGGCCCAAGTCAAGGCTTCCTGGAAGGGCTCAGGACGCAACTCAGGTCCCCCGCGGCGCTCAAGGTAGCTCTCATGCAGTCGCTGGAGCACCTCCGCGGGCATGGGTCGGTGATAGCCCGCCCGACGAGCGTCGACCGCGGCGGCCACCAAGGCCGCTCCACGAGGATGGTGCCCAGGGACCCAGCCATGCTGCCAGGCCTGCGCCAACTCTGGTCCAGCAGCGAGCATCTCGGCCACCCCGAACCGTTCACCTCCCGCCAGCGCCCGACTCAATCGAGGATCAGCTACCAGCGCTCGAGCACGCGTCCGCTCCGCCACGGTCCACCGTCGCTCGATGTGCACCACCTGGGCCTGCCGAAGTACAGACCGCCCTTGACGCCAAACTTCCTGATCGACTCCGGAGACCTCGCGTTCCGCACGGTCGCCGTAGCGGGTGTACTCGTGACTGCGCATGGTGGCCAACACCACCACCCTGTCCTGAGGCGCCAGGAGGCGATGCAGGGCTGACAAGGTCAACCCACCTGGGCCCAGAAAGCGCTCCAGGTCATCCAGCCACACCACACAATCACCGGTACCTCCCCAGTCCTCCAGCAGCACCTCCACGGCTTCTCGCGTCGAGGGAGCGAGAAAGTGGTAGTCCGGTAAGAGCAGCCGCATCGCTTCAAACGCCGCACGCGTCTTGCCTGCGGTGGATTCTCCAACCAGCAGCACAAATCCACCGCGGCGTAGCGCGCTGTGCAGCTGGGGTTCTAGGTCACGAGTTACATAAGCCGGCAGTCGATCGATTGTCCCGGCCAATTCCAATGCCTCTGATGGATGCACGCCCACGGCCACCGGGTCGCGTAAGTTGCGCACCAGCGGAAATTGCCCGTCAGATGTGGCGATCGCCAATGCCCCAGGCCGACGGCGAGCAAACTCTGCCTGTCGCTGCCACTCTGTGTGCACTCCGACCGTAGCCACGCTGACCACAGCCGCAATCGCTGCCCCCAACACTCCTGCCCATACCTCTGACCCCCACAATGTGGCCAGCAACCCTACTGCCACGCTCACCACTGCCACCAGCACTAGACGCATCCATAACCGATCCTGTTCCTGCACGGCGCCCTTCGCCCCATTCGCAGCCAGACGGCAATACCCCTCACCCGAAATCCCCTTGACGTCGTGGACTTTCTGCGGGTAATTCAGGTATCGCAGATCTGTAGAACCCTGGGAAGTGCTTACGCCGTCCAAGTGCTACCTGTAAGGTCCCTACTGCACCAGCTCGGCCGTAAAGTGCACCTCGTCTTTACTTATGGCCACGGGAGTCAACTCGGCCACGGCCCACAGCATCATCATCGCAAGAGCGTAGTAGTTCGACAGGAACCACCGGTTGGCGGATGGTGTCGGCGCGAACGTGCCAGGACAGCGCTGGGACTGTGTATGGGCGCCCTCTGCCGTCGAGCCCGCTACAGGCAGCCTCAGTAGAGGTCTTCACCTCGGCAGTAAAAGTGTTGAGGCCGGCAACGGTGGCCTTGGACTCGGAGTATCCGGGGCTCGCAACACAGGAGCGAGCGGGGCGGCAGCTCGGCACAGCTGCCGCCCTACTGCTTGCAACCGTCGCTCGCCCGGGCTTTGAAAGGGTGGGGCATGGCGAACTCGGCCTGTGGGAAGGAGGTGTCAGGAGTCCGGAATGTCGGCCTTGGCGCGAACTAGTGTGTCTCGGGTGATGACGACTATCCGCTCGTTCTCGGCGCGGGAGGCATCGTCGGGGAGGCTGCAGTCGATGTGGTCGGTCTCGTCGGTTCCGATGATGGCGAAGCTGCCGTCGGCGAGTTCGAAGATGTCGGGACAGGCCTGGCCTCCGACACTTCCTCGCTCGGCTGGGGATGCCCCAACGCGGCGAACGATCTTCAAAGTGGTTCGGTCCTTGCCCTGATCGAAGTGATGGTTGGGCGCCCAAGTTACCTCTGTGGCCAGGCAGTTGTGGCTAAGAGGAATCCCGCGCGCATTCCTCACCCAGAAGGAGGCATATACGCATCGCTGATGGTGTGGGTGGTTCCGACCCCGATGGCACAGGCGTCAATTCTCAGGGGTGTCTCCGGCGACCCACCAGTCGTCCCCGTTCGCCTCGGCGTGGTCCAGGGCCGCCACGAGAGCGTCGACCATCCTGCCGAGTTCGGCCTCCTCCGAGTCCGCCACCAGGCTCGCCCTGTGATGCCGGGTCGCCTCCCAGTACTCGCGCATGGCGCGGCTCTGGAAGATGTAGCGGAGGTGGCCGTGCAGGTCGGCAAGGCTGAGCACGCCGAGCTGATACCCCTGATAGGCATGCTGGTAGAGGGTGTTCGCGAACAGATGCCGACGGTGGGTGTTTGGGTGCAGATCTCCCTCGTATGCGTCGAGTCCCGGAAGGAGCGACGGATCCTCGGTGGCCCGCCCGATCAGTCGGTGGTGGTCCCGTCGGTACTCGGTCAGCGTGTCCCGTCGCTGCTTCTCCTGAACGAGGGCTTCGAGTCGTCGTAGCGAGACGTGGATGCGGAACGCCGTGACGCGTACGAGCGTGGCCGCGATGACATGCTTCACCGATACGGCGCTTCGGTTCCGACGCCCAACCTTGCGTGTGACCATCTGTTTCCCCGCTTCGGTGCCGCCGAGCCGATCCGGCGACCGATCGACACGGCGCTTACCGGCAGACTTCAATCCCAGGCTGCTTGGTGAACCCTCCCGGTGCCAGTGCGGATAGGCAGCGCATGGAGGTGGCGCTCGGCGGCAGGACCCGTTGTTGTGCCTTCTCTGTGCCCCTGGGGCCGTCACGAAGCGTCGGTTGGGGCGGCCGGCTCTTGACGAAGTGGCTCAACAGGGCTTCACCGACCCCACGGCAGGCAGCGACGAGCTGAATAGGGATGTTCATGAGGTCCTGGACGAGCCCGCACGATCCTGCGTGGCTTGCGACAGCGTCCTCCGCCATCCGAGATCCCTTGCGAGGGCGAGGACACATAGTGGGGGCCAAGCTCGCCAGCCCGGCTGGCGGTCGCGATCGAGCTCGATCCGATACCGGGCGGGATAGCGGCGGCAACGAGCCCGAGCCGTACAAGGGCTGCGACGCCGATCTCTGGGTGTACGCGGGAACATTTACCGTCTACGACGGCACGAGGCAGACGGCCTAGGTACTGCCGCGAAGCCGCGGGGAGGAACGGCTGGTGGCCGGGCAACGACTCGGGCCGCGACTGCTTCACCAAGCGTATCGGCGGTACGACCGCGTACCTCACCGTGGAGGGACCGAACGATGGCACGGTCACCACGTAGACCATTGCGGACCACGCCGGAACGGGGCTGGTACTGACCCGGAGCGGCGACCGTACGCGCCATGCCGTACGCACGAAAGCGTTCCGCGACCGTACATACGAAAGGGCCCCGCACCTGAAGTGGGGCCCGTTCGCAGTCATTCCCGGTCAGTCGTTCGCAGTCATGCGTCGTACGTGATCAGCGGCGCCGGCGCGTCAACCGAGTCGGCACATCACCGGCCCCGGAGCATCGAGCGCCCCGGCGCGGTCAGCCGCACTGGCACGGATTGCCGGACTGGCACCCGCAGCCGCAGCCCGAGCCGCAGCCGCAGGCGCCGAAGAGTGGCAGGCTCTTGATCTCGGCGGGCTGCTCGGTCTCGCGGTCCTGGGTCGGGTCGGGCGTGGTGGGGGATTCGGCCATGGGTCCCTCCTCGAAGGCTTGTGCCTACACCCATTGCATGCCCACCCGGTCGGGCGCATCAACGGCGCACAGAGGCTCGCGCGCCCCGCACCGATTCGATGCGCCCGGCGCACACCGCCCAGGAGCGCGGGGCCGTATCAATGTGCGGCTCCGCCGCGTGGGCGAGACCAGCCGGGGATCACCCGCGCCAGTACCCGCCCATCCACGCACCTCATCAGCCCCGCCCCCACAGGAGCCCGGCCACCGCCGGAGGCCTACGCCCCTTCCACCTGCGGCGCGGACTGGAGCTCGTCCGCGTGCTCGCCCGTCACCAGGTACACCACACGGTTGGCCACGGACACCGCGTGGTCGGCGAACCGCTCGTAGTAACGGCCGAGCAGCGTCACGTCCACGGCCGTCTCGATGCCGTGCTTCCACCGGTCGTCCAGCAGGTGCTGGAAGAGGGTGCGGTGGAGGAGGTCCATCGCGTCGTCGTCCTGCTCCAGCTGCAGCGCGAGGTCGACGTCCTTGGTGATGATGACCTCCGCGGCCTTCGCCATCAGACGCTGCGCGAGCTGGCCCATCTCCAGGATCGTGGCGTGCAGGTCGTGCGGGATCGCGCGCTCCGGGAAGCGGAGCCGTGCGAGCTTCGCCACATGCTGGGCGAGGTCGCCGGAGCGCTCCAGGTCGGCGGACATCCGGAGCGAGGTGACGACGATCCGCAGGTCGGTGGCGACCGGCTGCTGCCGGGCCAGCAGGGCTATCGCCCGCGCCTCCAGCTCGTGCTGGAGATCGTCGACCCTCTGGTCGCCGGCGATCACGCTCTCCGCCAGCTTCAGGTCGGAGTCGAGGATCGCCGTCGTCGCGCGACCGATCGCCGAGCCGACGAGACGGGCCATCTCGACCAGGCCCTCGCCGATCGAGTCAAGTTCCTCGTGGTACGCGTCCCGCATCAGGATGTCCCTCTCTACGTCTCATTCGGGGGGTTCAGGGGGCTAGGGCCTGCGTCGAAAGTGTCGCCTGCCGGGCGGCGTCTGGCACGCACTCCGGCCGCACCGGGCGAAAGCCCGAGTACGTCCAGTACGCGGGCCTCCGCCCGGCACGCCCGGAGCACGCACCAGACGCCGCCCGGCCCGCCCTTCGGGCGGACGACGCCACTTTCGACACAGGCCCTCGAACCCCACGCTCCCACGGTCCGGCCTGAACGCGTCGGTTTCCGCCCCGTCAAATGAACCATCACTGGCCCCCAGGTGAACTCTGGGCGACACCGCCTCTTCTCCCTGGTGGGAGGCGTGCCCATTGCCCTCGTACGAAGTGAACCAGCATGGTCTCCAGGGTGAACTCTGGGCGACGAGTGTTCGAGTCCACCCTCGGACGGCTGTGACCGGGGCGTACAGCGTGCCTAACCTGGAGCCATGGACGTGAACGCGGCGGTCGCCGCAGCGGCAGCGATCGCCGGTGTACTTACCGGTGTCATCGCCATGCTGGCGTTCCGCTGGAGCGAGCGGGAACAGAAACGCCCCACCCGCACCTCTCTGCACACGGACCCGGTGCTTCCGCCGGGCGTGGACACGGTCCTGTCCGTGCTCCGCTCCTCCGCGGTCGTCCTCGACGAGGCCGACGCCGTGGTCAAGGCCAGCTCGGCAGCCTACGCCCTCGGTCTCGTCCGGGGCGGAAAACTGGCCGTCGAGCCGATGCTCCAGATGGCGCGCGACACCCGCAGGGACGGGGAGATACGGCAGGTCGAGCTGGACCTGCCCCGGCGGGGCACCGGCCGCGGCGAGGCACTCGCCGTGTCCGCCCGGGTGGCGCCGCTCGGCTCCCGGCTCGTACTGCTCCTCGTCGAGGACCTCACCGAGGCCCGCCGCATCGAGGCCGTACGACGCGACTTCGTCGCCAACGTCAGCCATGAGCTCAAGACGCCCGTCGGCGCGCTCTCGCTGCTCTCCGAAGCGGTCATGGGCGCCTCGGAGGAACCGGAGGCCGTGGAGCGCTTCGCCGGGCGCATGCAGATAGAGGCGACCCGCCTCACCAACCTCGTCCAGGAGCTCATCGACCTCTCCCGGGTCCAGAACGACGACCCGCTGGAGGACGCCGAGCCCGTCCGTATCGACGAGCTGGTCGCCGAGGCGATCGACCGCTGCCGCCACCAGGCCGGCGCGAAGCAGATCACCATGGCCGCCGGCGGTACCGCCGACCTGAGTATCTGGGGCAACCGGGGTCAGCTGGCCGCCGCGCTGGGCAACCTCGTGGAGAACGCCGTCAACTACTCGCCCGCCCGCACCCGGGTCGGCATAGCCGCGCGCCGGGTGACCGCGCCCGGCGGAGACCTCATCGAGATCGCCGTGACCGACCAGGGCATCGGCATCTCCGACAAGGACAAGGAGCGCATCTTCGAGCGCTTCTACCGCGTCGACCCGGCCCGCTCCCGCGCAACCGGCGGTACGGGACTGGGGCTCGCGATCGTCAAGCACGTGGCGGCCTCGCACAGCGGGGAGGTCACGGTGTGGAGCTCCGAGGGTCAGGGCTCCACCTTCACCCTGAGGCTGCCGGAGGCGGGCGCGGCCCGCGACCGCGCGACCGACGACCAGACACCCGGACTCGACGAAGACGACGAGACCGGTCAGACCGACGGGACGACCACCGTCTCATCCCCGTACGAACCGTTTTCTGCCCCGGAGGTCCTTCCGTGACCCGAGTGCTCGTCGTCGAGGACGAGGAGTCCTTCAGCGACGCTCTGTCCTACATGCTCCGCAAGGAGGGCTTCGAGGTCGCCATCGCGACCACCGGGCCCGACGGACTCGACGAGTTCGAGCGCAACGGCGCCGACCTCGTCCTCCTCGACCTGATGCTGCCCGGACTGCCCGGCACCGAGGTGTGCCGCCAGCTGCGCAGCCGATCCAACGTCCCGGTGATCATGGTCACCGCCAAGGACAGCGAGATCGACAAGGTCGTGGGGCTCGAAATAGGAGCCGATGACTATGTCACCAAGCCCTTCTCGTCCCGCGAGCTGGTGGCCCGTATCCGGGCCGTCCTGCGCCGCCGCGGCGAGCCCGAGGAGGTCACCCCGGCGGCCCTGGAGGCCGGTCCGGTCCGTATGGACGTGGACCGCCACGTGGTCACCGTCTCCGGCTCCAAGGTCGACCTGCCTCTCAAGGAGTTCGACCTCCTGGAGATGCTGCTGCGCAACGCGGGCCGCGTACTGACCCGTATGCAGCTCATCGACCGGGTCTGGGGCGCCGACTACGTGGGCGACACCAAGACCCTCGACGTCCACGTCAAGCGCCTCCGCGCCAAGATCGAGCCGGACCCGGGCGCACCGCGCTACCTGGTGACGGTCCGCGGGCTGGGCTACAAATTTGAGCCCTAAGTCGCCATGCTGATACGTTAAGTGACCCTCGCCGTCGGGTGGACGGAGAGGCTAAACGCTTGTGGAGCGTTGGTAAGACCCGGAGCGATCCGGGCGCGATGCTGTGAAGCAGGAATCCCCTTGAGGGTGCACCAAAAGTTCGAGCCGTAACGCTCAGGACCGCCAAGGGCGGGAACCGATAACCAAGGTTCCCGCCCTTGGCGGTCC
>NZ_LIQZ01000421.1 GCF_001418655.1 Streptomyces phaeochromogenes
ACCCCCGCGTCCGTATACCGGGACGGCCGGAGAGGCTAAAGACTGCGCAGTTCCCCGCGCCCCTAGGTTTTTTAGGGGCGCGGGGAACTGCGCAGTCTTTTGGGGGTTCGGGGGCGGAGCCCCTGAAAAGGGACGGGAATGGGCAGGGGCGGCGGGGGCGAGAAACGCCCCCACCGGCCCGCAGCCGGCGCCTACGCGTTGGTCGCCGCCACCCACCGCTCAAGCGTGGCCTTCGCCGCCCCGGAGTCGATCGCGTCCGCCGCCTTCGCCATCCCCGCCCGGAGCTGGTCCGCGAGCGGCCCGTCCCCCGGCGACAGAGCCACCAGCGCAGCCGCCGAGTTCAGCAGCACGGCGTCCCGCACAGCCCCGGTCTCCCCGTTCAGCAGCCGCCGGGCCACATCCGCGTTGTACGAGGCGTCGGCCCCCCGCAACGCCTCCACGGGCACCAGCTCGATCCCCACGTCACGCGGATCGAACGACTCCTCGCGCACCTTGCCGTCCCGCACGACCCACACCCGCGACGTGGCCGTCGTCGTCAGCTCGTCCAGCCCGTCGTCCCCGCGGAAGACGAGCGAGGAGTTGCCGCGCTCGGCGAACACCCCGGCCATGATCGGCGCCATCCGGGGATCGGCACACCCGACGGCCTGCGCCTTCACCTTGGCCGGATTGGTCAGCGGACCGAGCGCGTTGAAGACCGTACGGATCCCCAACTGCCCACGCGCGGCGCCCGCATAGCGCATCGCGGGGTGGAACTTCGCCGCGAAGCAGAAGGTGATCCCGGCCGTCTCGGCGACCTGGGCCACCCGGTGCGTCGGCAGCTCCAGGTTGACGCCGAGCTTCTCCAGCACGTCGGACGCCCCTGAGGCCGAGGAGGCCGCCCGGTTGCCGTGCTTGACGACCTTGGCGCCCGTCCCGGCGATGACGATCGCCGACATGGTGGAAATGTTGACGGTCTTCGCCCCGTCGCCGCCCGTACCGACGATGTCGACGGTGTCCCCCGGCACCTCGATCACGTTCGCGTGCTCGTACATCGCCTGAACGAACCCGACGATCTCCTCGACAGTCTCGCCCTTGGCCCGCAGCGCCACCACGAACCCGGCGATCTGCGCGTCGGTCGCCTCGCCCCGCATGATCAGGTCCATCGCCCAGGCGGTGTCGGCGGCACTCAGGTCACGTCCGTCCAGCAGGCCGTTCAGCAGGGCGG
>NZ_LIQZ01000422.1 GCF_001418655.1 Streptomyces phaeochromogenes
CCTCGACGTCGAGGCCCCCGCGGCGGGTGCGGCACGGCATGGCGAAGACGTCACCGGCGCCGTAGTGGGCGGGCAGTTCGGACCAGGGGACGGCCCCGGTGAAGCGGACGGAGTCGGCGACCCCGGTCTCGTGCGCGAGCCTGCGCAGGTCCTTCTCGTACGGCCCGCCGCCCACGATCAGCAGCACCGCCTCGGGCTCGCTCGCCAGGATCCGCGGCATCGCGAGGATGAGCGTGTCCTGGCCCTTGCGCGGGACCAGCCGGGAGACGCAGACGACGACCGGGCGGTCGGTCAGGCCGAGGCGGGCGCGGACGACGTCGCCGCCCGAGCCGGGGTGGAAGGTCTTCTCGTCGACGCCCGGCGGCAGTTGGGTCATCCGCGCGGCAGCCTCGGGCGTCAGCGCGGTGGCGATCCGCGAGCGCGTGTACTCGCCGAGATACGTGATCGTGTCCGTCGACTCGCCGATCCGGCGCAGCAGCTCGCGCGAGCCCGGCAGTTGCGCCCACCCCGCCTCATGCCCGTGCGTCGTGGCCACCAGGCGCTCGGCGCCGGCCTTCCTCAGCGCGGGCGCCAGCAGCCCGAGCGGCGCCGCGGCACCGAACCACACCGACGTACAGCCGTGCTCCCGGAGCAGCCCAACGGCCCGTTGGGAGACCCTCGGAGTGGGCAACAGCATGGTTGTTCGGTCGCGTACGATGGCGAAGGGCTGTTCGGCGTCGAAGGCGGCCGTCGCCTCGGCTCCCTCCCGGCCCCGCTTCCAGGTGGAGGCGTAGACGACGAGCCGCTCGGGGTCCAGGCGCAGCGCCATGTTGTGCAGGAAGGCCTGGATGCCGCCCGGCCTCGGCGGAAAGTCGTTGGTCACGATCAGGGTCTTGTGCATCGCCGTCGACAGTACCGAAAGCACGGACGTACCGAACCCGCACCCGGCAGCTCCGTACGGCCGCGCTTCATGGCTCTCGCACAGGCGCGCGGGGAATCATGGCCGCACACAGGATCCGTACCGAAGAGGACAGGTGGGCATGACGGGAGCGAGGGGGGCGAGGTTCCCGTATCCGCTGGTGGGGGCCTGGGGCCTGACCAGGCTGATGCTGCTGCTCTTCGTCTTCAAGGTGTGGGTCTTCCCGGGTCCCGATGTCACCAGCGACGTCTCGGTGATCTACCAGGGCTGGTACGAGGTCCTGCGCACCGGCACCTTCCCGCTGGACGACGTGACCTGGCAGTACCCGCCGGCCGCCGCGCTCGCGATCCTCTCCCCCGCGCTGCTGCCTTTCCTGGAGTACACCTCGGCGTTCTTCGTCATGGCCTTCCTCGCCGACCTGGTCGCCTTCGGCCTGCTCCTGTACGCGGGCCGGCGCCCGGGCAAGTCGCTGCGCGGCGCCTGGGCGTGGGTGGTGGGCGTACCGCTGCTCGGGCCGACGGTGTATGCGCGGTACGACGTGATGGTGACGGCCGTCGTCGTGGCCGCGATCCTCGTGGGTGCCCGGCATCCGCGCGTGATGGGCGTGCTCGCCGCGTTCGGCGCGATGCTGAAGGTGTGGCCGGCACTGCTACTGGTGGGCTCGGCGAAGCGGAGGGCGTGGGGCGCGGCGGCGGCGACGGCCGCGGGGCTGGCACTGTTGTTCGCGGTGTCGATGCCCGGCGCGTTCGCGTTCATGACCTTCCAGCGCGACCGGGGTACCGAGGTCGAGTCCCTCGGCTCCCTGGTCTTCCACATCGCCCGGCACCACGGCTGGGAGGGCCAGGTCCTGCTGAACTACGGCTCGGTGGAGTTCCTCGGCCCGTACGTCGACCTGGTGAGCACGGCGGCCCTGCTGCTGACGGCGCTCGCGTTCGGCTGGCTGCTGATGTGGCGGCTGCTGGCGACGCGCTTCCTGGCGCACACGGTCGCGGACGCCGCGTTCGTGGCGGTGCTCCTGTTCACGACCACCAGCCGGGTGATCAGCCCGCAGTACATGGTGTGGCTGGTCGGTCTGGCCGCCGTGTGCCTGGTCTTCCGCGGCAGCCGGATGGGGCTGCCGGCCGGGATGGTCCTGACGGCGTGCTTCTTCACCGTCCTGGAGTTCCCCGTCTATTTCGCGAACGTCGTCGGCAGCGACGGTCTTGGCATCACCCTGTTGGTGATCCGCAACGGTCTGCTGGTGGCCGCGTCCGTCACCGCCGGCACGCTCCTCTGGCGTGACACGGTGTCGTACGCGACCCGGCCCGAGCTGCCCGCTGAGACACCCCGCACCCAGGAGACGCTGAGCTCCTGAGCGGCTCCGCCGGTGTCCGGGGTTTCGTGTGCGGGTCGGTCGTGGCTGGGTGCGCAGTTCCCCGCGCCCCTGAAAGACAAAAGCGCGCACCCGTGCTTTTAAGGGGCGCGGGGAACCGCGCACCCAGCCACGAC
>NZ_LIQZ01000423.1 GCF_001418655.1 Streptomyces phaeochromogenes
GAGGGGCATAAGCCCCTTTGGGAATTCCTGGCGGAATTCCTCGCCCCGGAATTCGCCTGGCGGCGAATTCTCTGTGGTTTATGCCGGGCCGCTGGCGCGTCCCTTGGTTTTGCGCGTGAATTTGCCTGGCGGCAAATTCTGGGTTTGTGGGTGGTAATTTGGGTTTATGTATTTTGCCTGGCGGCAAAATTTCTTGCTTTTGGTTTTTGTTAGGCCGCTGACGCGTCCTTTTATTGGGTTTGGGTGGTGTGAACCGTTGGAGCGCTGGCGCGCTCCGGGGTTTTCGCCTCTGGGATTCGCCTGGCGGCAAATCCTCTGTGGTTTGTGTCGGGCGGTTTTTGGATGTGGCGCGGTGTCATGTCGGGTGTCATGACTGGGTGTTGGGGGTGGTACGTGGCTGGTGGCCCGTGGGTGGATGGGCGGGGCTGGCGCGCCTGTCGGCGCTTGGTGGTTTTGTGGATGCTATGTAGGTGGGCGGGCAGTCGGCCTCTGCACCGTTGAGTGCCACCGGCTCCGAGGAGTTCGCCGTGCGGGCGAAGACCGCGGGTACCTCGAAGATCGGCAGCTTCCTCGCTGGGGAGCGGATCCGTCATCGCCGGCTTCGGCGTGCGGTATGGGGGCTGCACAGGGCTGGCAAACGCGCTTGCCTCGCCCAGCTCTCTACAGTGCGCTCGGTCTATCAGCGGGCCCTCAGCGCAGGCCGGTGGGGCGGCCGCCGTCTGTAAGTGGGGGCTGTGCGAGCGCCGGTCCGCGTAGGAGGGCGGCCGTCAGTTCCCGGCCTGCGGTGATCTCATCCTGCGGCGTGGCTGGGCGGGGCCTTCCCAGTGCCTCGTAGAGCAGGCCCCGGTGTACGTCGAACACTGCTCCTACTAGGTCCGCGTACCGTACGGCGCTCGCGATCAATGCGGTACGGGCGAGAGCGCTGCTGCCCAGGGCCAAGAGCAAGGCCCAGGGAGTCAGCACCGTCCAGGCCGTCAGTAGGACCGTCCATGTCCACCAGACCGCTACCGAGTCGAGCTCGGTCCTGGCCCCGGCGACCTCCGTGCGGGTCGTCTCGGGAAGCAGCAGCCACAGTGTGGGCCAGCAGCGCACCGCGTCGAGACCGTATTTATCGTGGACACGGGTCCCGCCAGCCCGTAGGACGTTGCCGAGCCGGGTGGGCATCACCTGGCCCCGGTGCCCGGGAATCTCCGTCAGCCGCTGCTCGTGGACGAGGAGTTGGTCGAGCAGGCCGGGGTCCACCGCCGCCGTCCCGTCCTCTTCCGTCTGGGCCGCCTCGTCGATTTGGGCGTATAGCTCGGCCCACTGCTCGTCCCACGTCTCCTTGCGCTTCCACTGCCTCGCGACGAGTCGCTTCCTGAGCGGCGATAAGGCGCGCGGCCAGTAGCCCTGGAGCACGGGCAAGGCCCCTCGGGCCAGTTGCTCGGCCAGCACGCCGGATGCCGCAATCAGTAGTAGTACAACTACGAGTACGCCCAGTTGTCCGACTGGGGTGAGCCGGGCTGCACGGTCCCACCAGGCGGTGGCGGCCGTACGGTCCGTGAGCAGCCACGCGCAGGCGCCGACGACCCAGAATCCGCAGGCAGGGCTGAGCAGCAAGCCAATGGCGTGTTCCGATACACGGCCGGTGAGACCGGCCCAGAAACTGGTGATCACTGCGGGGTCCGGGGCGCGGGCCGCACTCTGACGCCGTGGGTGGGGCACAGTGGCGGCAGGACACTGGCGCTCCGCCGGTGCCAAACGTAGTCGTCGGCCACAGGGCAGGTGTAACGCGGCGCGACGACCAGTTCGCCGGGGCCGCCCGGTCCGTGTCCCCGGCGGGCCGCGTCCTCTGGGGCGCCGTGAGCCTCGAACTTCGCGGTCCAGTCCGCGGTCTCCGGGTGAGCACGGAGCAGCGTGCGCACCTTCGCGGCTGCAGCTTCCTCGTCACGGGTTGTCAGGTCGAGCGCCCTGGCGAGGCAGAAATCCAGTTCCTGGCGCGTGCTCAGCCTCTCCGGGAAGAGTTCGGTCAAGTAGGGGCGGATTGCCCGGCCGGCTTCCAGTGTCTGCTCCCATGCCGGTTCCATGGTCACCATCCCGTGTAGGTGAATGCGGCCCAGTGATCGGGCGCAGCGTACGAACGGACCGCCCGCCAGCCTGACTCCAGACTTGTGTCGGACGGCGGTCGCAGGGCCGCGAGGCCCGGATAGGCGTCGTACTTCTCGCCGTTGGTCGTGTCGCGCAGCCAGCGTTGCGCGTCACGCAGTGCCCGGACCGGTTCCTCACCGGCCCGCCACAGGTCGAAGAAACGGCGCACCAGCAGCGAGCCGGACACGTCCTGGATCTCCCACAGCGTCCCCACGACCCCGGCCGTGCCCGCCTGGATCATCGCGGCGGGAAGGCCTATCGCCTCTTCCGGCAGATGTGCGCCGATCACGGCGGTCTGGCATGCCGACAGCATCGCGAGCCGGGCTCGCAGGCCGTGGGTGTCCAGCAGGTCCCGGACGGTGACGGTGTCGGTGCCGTTGAGGTACAGGGTCCCGGAGAGCGGGTCGAAGACGTCCGACCGGCCGTGGCAGGCGAAGTGGAGGACGGAGTGTTTGGGGAGCGCGGCCCGTACCCGCGCGGCCGTCGCCGCCTCGCCGGAGAGGCGCCGGCCGCGCCCCCACAGGGCGAGTACGTCGCGGGCCTCCTCCGCGGCGTGGGGCAGTGGGGGCATGTCCTTCCGCTCGCCGACGTCGACGGTGAGCAGCGTGTCCGGCTCGACGCGTGCGGCGAGCGCCGAGCAGGCGGCGAGGGCCTGGGCGCTGGGGGCCATTGTCAGGGCGCAGACGTCGACGACGAAGCGTGGTCGCGAAGCGCCTTCTGGGTCCGGCGGCCTGGCGTCCGGGAGCCGGGCGGCGTGCAGGGGCAGTAGTCCCAGCAGCCCGTACGGGACGACCGCCAGCACGCCGTCGCGGGGCATCAGATCGAGGACGGGGACGAAGAGTGCTTCGCCGAGCCAGCGGGTGACCCGGTCCAGTACGCGCCGCCAGCGGTCGGGATCCGCCGAGCGTACGTACTGGGCGGAGGCGAACTCCGCCACGTGTAGCGACACTTGTGCTGCGTCGACGCCGTTCAAAGATCGTGCCGTGATCCGGCCCGCACGGTCCACGGCGATGGCGACGGCGCCGTGGCCGCCCGCCGCGAGATACAGCAGCGGCCGGTTCCGGGCCACCGCACGTACGTCCTCGATGTCGGGAGCGGCGAGGAACTGGGTGAATCCAGGGACTTGCCGGATCTGCCGGACGATGTCGTGCTGGGCGTCCTCCTCTGCTGCCCGCTGCCGTTGGAGGGCGTCCGGGTCGGTGGCCGCGTGTCCTTGCCCGGCGAGCAGCCCCTCCAGCTCCGTCAGCCGTACCCCCGAGGCGTGGAAGGCGTCCGCCAAGTCCGGGTGTCCGGCCACCCGCAGCCGGTCGAGCGCGGAGCGGTCGCGGGCCAGGGCGTCGGCCAGGAGCCGGGCTCGGCCGCGTTCGAGTGCGCGGAGGGCTCCTTCCGGATCGTCCGTGCCGACCAGCGACACCGCCGCGTCCGCGTGGAGATCGGGCGTCTGTCCCAGCGACATCTCGCGGTGGGCGCGGGCCGTCTGGATCCGGTAGAGCTGGTCGGCGGCGTCGAGGGCCTCGGTCAGCGCGTCGGCCGACTCCGGCCAAGCGGCGCGCTCGGCGGCCCACAACCCCCAGGTCCGGCAGACACGCAGCCGTACGGCCGGCTGTACCTTGGCCGCCCCGGCCGCGTCCCGGAAGGCCCGGCTCGCGGCGTCCGTGGCGTCGGCCGCGCTGTCCGGGCGGGCCGCCTGCAGGGTCAGCACGGAAGCCAGGCCGAGCAGCCTTTCGGCACGCTCGGCGGGAGGTGCGGTGGCGACTGCCTCCTGTGCGGCCGTCTCGGCCTCGGCGAGATCGGATACCTGGCCGAGCAGGCAGTAGCGCAGGGTGAGGGCCCGCCCGAGGGCGGCGAACACATGGGCCCGGTCGGCCGACTGTCCGGGTACAGCCGAGACGCCTTCCCTGGCCTTCTCGACGGCCTCGGCCAGCGCCCTCAGATCAAGCGTCCGTTCGACCTGCTCGCACAGGCTGTGGGCCAGGCCGCCGAGGCGGACCGGCTGGGAGCGCGCACCGGCCGGGGTGTCGGCGAGCAGCTGGCGGGCGGCGTCCACGCGGCTGTCTGCGCCGGACCCCGGCTCGGCCGTCCCGGTCGGTGTGACGGTGGTGCGCCGCTCCCTCAGTGCCTCCCGCATGCCCATCGCGTTCTGCTGCAGCCGGGCCAGGTCTGGGGCCGACGCCGGGATGTCGGCCATGGCCGATTCCGTCAGGGCCAGTGACCTCTCGGCATCCCGGATCCTGCCGTGCAGCCGGTATCGCCCGGCGAGCGCCACGGCGAGGCTGCCCCGCGCCCACGGCCACGCCCTGGCCTGGTGCACCGCCTCCTCCAGGACCTCCACCGCCTCCGCTGCGTCCTGCTGGTGCCCGGGCAGTTCCGCGCGGGCGATCAGACAGCAGCCGAGCGCGTCCAGGGCGGTGGCCGACCGGTCGTGCGCCACGGCGCGGCGCGCCATGTCGACCATGGCGCAGGCGTCGGCCGGGTCTCCGTAGTGTTTGAACCGCAACAGGAGTGCCCCGGTCAGCCGGACGCAGCTCGTGCTGCGGTCGGGCGTGTCTTGCGCAGCGGCCGCGGAAGAGTCTTCCGCCTCGGTGAGCACGGTGACGGCCTCGTCGATCACGGCGTGCTCGGCACAGATCTCGAAGGCGACCGTCAGCTGGCTGCCGAGCGCGAGCAGCGCGGTGGGCAGGACCGAGGCGACGACGCGCCGCTCGTCACGCATCGCCGCGGTGAGTTCGTCCGGGGCCGCGGGTTCGGGAATCGGTGTGTGCCGTTGCATCATCGCGCGCAAGGCCGCCCGGGCGTCGTCCTCACTCCCCATCAGCTCCACGCAGCGACGTGCCGCGTGGACCGCCTCACGCGCGAGTTCCCCCGCCCTGTGTAACTCCCTTTCGTCGCCCGTGAGCTGAAAGCTCTCCAGCGTCATCCCGCTGACTTTCGACAGCAGGAGGGCTCGGCCGTACGCCCACTCGTCGGCCCAGGCCGGATGTCCGATCAGCTTCTCGAAGAGCCACTGTGCCTCCTTCAGCCTGCTCGGATCCTTGTTCTGGTCGTAGCGCTCCTCCGCTGCTCCGATGTGCCGGGTGGCCTGGAGGACAACGGGGTGGGCCGACACTGCCCGCGTCGCGGCGTCGTCATCGAGCAGCGGCTGCGTGGTCGCCAGGAGCAACAGTGCTTCGAGGGCCATCTCGGTCATGGGTCCTGCCTCTCCGGTTTCCCGGCCGGGCCGCCGGGATCCCCGCGGAGGACCGAGACGGCACCCGGGCGGGAGGTCCCGAGCGCCTTCGCCAGCGACAACCAGCGCTCCGCTTCCTTCGGTTGTCCTCTAAGGGCCTCGATCTCGGCGACCCGGGAGGCCGCTGCGGCGTGACCGTGCGCCGCTGCGAGCACCAGCCAGTGGTACGCGGTCTCTGCGTCGGTCTCGCGGGTCAGGTGATGGAGGTTGTACATGGAGCTGGCCGCGCCCGAGCGGGCGCCTTCGAGGTACCAGTGCAGCTCGGCCTCCGTGTCGCCCGCCTCGCCGGCCAGGATGCCGAGGTTGTGGGCGCCCCGGCCGTCGCCCTGCTCGGCGGCCCGGTGATAGGCGCGGCGCGCCGCGTCCGTCCGGCCGAGCCGGGCTTCGGCGATGCCCAGCATCAGCGGCGCGTCCGGCAGCGCGGGTGCGGCGGTGACAGCCTCGCGCAACCACCGGGCCGCCTCCTCGTCGGCGGAGCGCCCCAGAAGGACTCGCCCCAGGTCCCGCATGCTCGCCGGGTGCCCTTGCTGCGCGCAGGCCCGCCAGATGGCCTCGGCCGCCTCGATGTGGCCACCGGCCAGATACGCCTCGCCGTACGGGTGGACCTCGTCGAGTTCGCCGGCGCGCGCCGCGCGCTCCAGCCAGCGCACGGCGGCGTCCAGTTCTCCGCGTGAGGAGAGCAGCGCGGCGAGCAAGAGCTGGGAGGAGGGGTGGCCAGCATCGGCGGCCTGTTCGAGCAGTTCCTCCCCCCGCTCGGACACGCCCTGCTTGACGAAGTGCGCCCCGAGGGCGGCTTTCGCGTCGAGGTCACCTTCGGCCACGGCTCGCTCCAGCCAGCGCACCATCATGGCCTCGTCGCCCCGGTCCCGGGCCAGGTGGGCTCGGAGCAGGGTGTTCTTCGGGTCCCCAAGCTGCCCGGCCCACTCGGCCCAGCGTTCGCTCTCCGCATGGTCGTCGTGGGCGGACGCGGCGAGCGCGAGGGCGCCGGCCGCATCGATGTCCCCGGCTTCCGCCGCATAGCGCTCCCACCGGTCGGCCTCTTCCCGGGCGCCGTGCCACCGCAGTTCATCCACCAGTCGCCCGGCCACCGTGGGATCGTTCTCGACGGCCCGCTCCAACCAGGGCCGGGCCTCGTCCGCACGCCCCGAGAACAACAGCAGCCGTCCCAGGTGGAGAACCGCCTCGGCGTCGTCCTCGTCCACCGCGCGCCGCAGCCAGCTCTCCGCCTCGGCTGGACGGCCCGCGTCGGCCAGAGTGCACCCGAGTTCCCGCATGGCCACCGAGTCCCCGTGCTCGGCGGCGGTGCCCAGCCACTTCTCCGCCGCGTCGAACATCCGCTGCTCGGCAAGAGCGCTGCCGATCACCTCTGCCGCGCGGAGGAAGACACGGCTGTGCGGACCATCGGCGGACGCCCGGTCGAGCCATCGTCGGGCCGCGTGGAGCCGCTCCGGTGTCCCCGTGAACCGCGCCCGCCGCCGGGGGGCGTCATTCATCCGGCAGTCTCATCCGTGCGGGATCCGTCCCGGCGTTCCGGAGGAACTCCAGCCAGGCCGTACGCTGCCGGATTACGCGGAGCATCATCGGGGCGCCGATCATCGTCGCGTGCAACTCCAGCAGCCGTAAACCGGCCTGCGCCCGGTCACCGAGCAGTTCGGGCTCGCCGCGCACCGCGGCCAGCACCTCACGCGTGCTCCCCGCGCGCAGGAGCGCGGCCAGGGCGGGGAAGATCGGGTTGCCGGGTTCGGTCCTCTCCATGGTCGCGAGATAGTCAAAGACGGCGCCCCGCTCCCACTCCTCCTGGAGCAGCTGGGGCGGGTGCGCTCCGTCCCGCGCCCTGCCTCGTCGTCGCCAACCGCGTCGTGGGCTCACGGGCCAAGTTTCATGCTCCGCACGGGACTTGGACATACGTCAATGTGCACCACGCACCGTCCCACCGACGGTTCCGGGTGCCCCGGTGACTCGAGGACGTTCTTCGGGCCCGCTTCAGATCCTGTGTGTAGACCCCGGTCGGATCAGTGGGCGTCGTCCGGGCGTGCGCCTGGAGGGTGGCCCCTCCAGGCGCACGACGGCCACCTGTCTACCCGTCCATGTCCGCGGAGGCGGTGGTGGCCGTCTCCATCGAGGTGTTCGTCTTCCTCTTGGTGCTGCCGCCGGTCTCGGTGACGGTCATCTTCTCGATCGTCTTGGCGAAGGCCGTGCGCTCGGTCGTCTCCTTCAAGACCTTGGCGACGACGGGCTTGCCCGCGGCAACTGAGCAGCGCGTCGGGTGCTGGTCATGGTGTACGTCTGCTCAGCCGAGTGGTCGTCGGGGCTGGTCAGGTCGGCGCCGGTGCGGGCTGCGCACTGACCGTTCCTTCATTCAAGGCATGTTGTCGCAGTTCACAGCCCCTGTGGTTGAGATCGTGGCGGCCGCCGCGATAGTTGTGCCGGACTCGATCGCCGGGTTGCCGGGGTGGGTCTTCGGCGTGTAGGCGACGGTTGAGGTGGGTCGGGAACTCGGCACAGGAGCCGGTCCGTTGAGGTGTCGTTGGGCTGCGTCGTCGAGCGCGTCGTGGACTGGGAGGGCCTACATGGGCCGTGTGCCTGGTTCTCGACGCCGTGGCGGTGCACTGATGTTGAGCGCCCTCGGCTGTCGTTTGAGCAGGGGGGATGCCCAACTGAGCTGGAGGCAGGGGCCACTGAATGATCTTCAGAAGTGGCTCACGGCTCCAGGGAGTGGTAGCGCGTAGGTCATGATTGGTACCGAGGACTTCTCGCATCTCGACGGCGTCGGCTGCAACTGACGCGACCGAGGGGCACGCAGTGCTCGAGCACGACCCAAATCCCTGTCTGGACCACCAGGTGAAAGGAGTTCAGGACCCCCTGACGGTGGCGCCGTTGTAATCGGCGCCACCGTTCGACCCGATCTGAACTGCAGTTTCGAACAGTGAGGCACAGAGCAGTGACCCTCTCCAACGAGCCCTCGAGCTCGTCTTCCACGGGGACCGGGCCGTTCTTTCTTGTGGACGGCCGGCTGGTCCCCTGTACTCCCGCGCAGGACGCCCCCGGTGTCCCGGCGGGCTCGACGTTCTCGGCCTCGCTGGCCGTGCCGCCGGGCCCGTTCATCGTCATCAACGGCACCCTGCAGCCTTCCGAGCCGACCATGCCGGCGGCTCAAGTGTCCGTGCCGGTGCCCGGCTCCCCGCCGCTGGTCGTCCACGGCGTCGTCCTGCCCCCGCCCGCGGCGGGCACGGCGAGCGCCGCGGCCAACAGCACGGCGAACACGGTGTCCTGGCCGTCCGTGGCGATCACGGCGATCGTCGCGGCGGTCGTCGTCACGTGCATGGTCTTGGGCAAGTCCACCGAGGCGACCGTCGCGGGCGTCCTGCTGACCGTCCTGCTGGCCAACCACGTCCGGACCTCGCTGAGCTCCTGACGTCCTGGACCCCTCCGGCCGGGGCCCTGACGGGCTCCGGCCTTCGGGCCGGACAGGAAGGAGACCGGCGATGGCCCGTACACCCGACCCGCTGCCCCAGCGGGACGATCCGGTGATCAAGCTCGCGCGGTTCCTGCGTACCTCGCAGTCCGACGCCAGCACGATCACCGAGTCCATGACCTTGAAGAAGATCTCGCAAATGTCCGGGGTCTCGGAAGGCTCGCTGTCAAAGGCGCACAACGGCGATCCCCGCGTCTCGTGGCGCACCGTGGAGGGCTGGGTCCGCGCCTGCAACGGCGACCTCATGACCGCGCGTCGCCTGTGGAACAAGGTGTCCGAGCTGCAGGAGGAGAAAACCCCCACCGATGCGACCGCGCTGCAAACCCGGGCGTTCGGCTACTGGGAGCGCACCCGGGGCCGAGCGGTCGTGCCCGGCCTGGAGACCGAGACGCAGTTCCTCCTCGCCCTGACCGCGCTGCGCAAGTACACGGGCATGTCGCTGCGCGAGTTGTCGCAGGCCACCGAGCGCATCGGTGTCCCCTACAGTCGCGCCACCCTCGGCGCCATCCTGGCCGGGGAGCGTGCCATGACCTTCGACCACCTGGCCGCGGTCCTAGCCGGCTGCGGCGTGCCGGTACGCCAGCAGCAGGGGTGGGCGCGCACCTTCGCCGGTCTCGACCCTGCGCGTGACGTGCGCATCGGCTGGATGCCTCGCTCCCTGCGCAGGTCTCGCCTGGTGGAGCCGGCCCGCGAGCAGGCCGAGGACGTCGTCTCCTCCCCCGCGCGCACGCGCTTCGCGTTCGTGCTGGAGCGGGCGCTGACCGAGGAGGGCGTGACCATCAAGGAGTTCGCCGCACGCGCCAGGCTGGACATACCTCTCGTCGACCGCCTGTTCGCCGGCAAATTCCTGCCCGCCCACATGCTCTCCCGGGCGAGCGAGGCGGCCGTCGGGGCGAGCCCCCGGACCCGGAGGGAACTCACCATGCTGGCCCAGACGCTCGTACGCTCCCCCACCCCCGAGGAACGGCGGGAATGGGGCAGGTTCTGCCATGAGAGCGGGATCGCCGAGCCCTGGGCCGGGTAACCGGCCCGCTTCCCCAAGGGGCGGGTACGAAGTGTTCGTCGGCCTCGTACCCGCCCCTCCCTTTTGCTGCTTCGCTGCGTCACCTCAGGACGCGCGCCCGTCCGGCAGAATGCCCGTCGGGCGGGGCCGGTGTCCGGTCGGCTCGGGCACCACCAGCAGCACGGCACACGACGGCTCGGCGGTGTGTGCCGCGGTCCGACTCGATGAAGCACAGACATGCGCCGCCGGTCCCGTGCAGCATCGGCCTCTCCGTCTTCCCAGAGGCTGCGACCGGACGGTCGCGCACCGTGCCGGCTCACCGTGACCGCGGCCAGGAGCACACCGTCTCCTCGCCTGTCATGACTCCTCAGCCTCGCGCCCTGCGCGCGACGTGCACCTCCACCAACGTCTCGAGGACGTCGACGCCACCATGCCGTAGAAGGCCTCCGTGTTCGCGTCCACGGCGGACACCGTCACGGACGGCAAGCCGGTGCAGCCGCGCGGCTACGTCCAGCTCGCCGAAGGCCGCCCTCCGCCCTCACGTACGGCGGGGAGCGAGGAGCTCTCCTGGACCCCGTGAACGACGACAGCGCCGAGGTGGACGAGACCCGACGACTACCCACGGCCTTCGTCACGGACACCGCCCCGGTGCCGCTGGGGGCCGGTGAGAAGGACAGCCTCGGCGAGATGTCCTCGCCGCGGCCGAGGACAAAGCGGAGCCCGTCGCCGCACAAGCTCGACGGCCTCCCTCTCCAGCCCGCTGTCCCACTCGTGGCAGTTCTCCCTGCCGACGCGCTCCCTGTGCCTGAGTGGTCCGCCCGGCTGAAGCCCGCACGGACGGCGCTTCTCACGGCCGCGACTCGGCTCAGTCCGCGACCAGCACCATGCCCCGTCCTCTCGTCCCAAGGCCGGCTCCAAAGCCGGCTGCACCAGCCCTTGGGACGGCCGCACTGGACGGCATCCCGGCTCAACGCGGTGGCCTCGGCGAGCCTGCGAACCCGCAGGCTCGCGACAGCCCGGTGGTGACCGGACCCGGACATGCTGGAGGCGACCTGCGGACCTTCGTGGATTCACTGGATGGCCGGTAGTCGGTATCGGAACCTGCGATGGTGCGGCCACGCCGGCCTCGACATCCTGGCCACATCTTTCGTTAAAGCCTCCAGCCCCAGCCCGGAGGGAACACGGGTCAAGGCCGTTCAAACGCCGATCTTCGCCGACCGCCATGAGGTCGGAAAAGCCTCAGTCGCTCCACGAAGGCACAAGATTTCCGAAAGACGTTTTCTTCAAGGCACTTCTATCAGGCCTCCAAGAGCCCTGAGGTCTTTTCACATCACCCACGACCGAGAGGAATGCAGCACTGGCAGTTTCCGGTTCCATCCGCTTCGTGAGTCCGCTAAACCAAGAGAATCTAGCCATAGGAAGAAGACCGCCGCAGTTCCCAGCATCACACCCAGTCAGCCTTATCGGTGACCACTTCCATAAAACATGATCATGCACTCCAGAGAGCAGCAATGCAAAATGTCCGACATCACCTCCCTCCTATCTAGATTCAATGAAAAACGAAACATGACGTTCGCAATGGCAAATACTTTGTGGCGTTTGCATTTACGGTTTCTCTGGCACACCCCGTCCTGACGACAAAGAGCAGGCCCGTGCAAATACCGCCGGGCTCTGTGAAATACCCAGTTCATGCGGCACAGTGGTTCCCCTCTGGCTGACACCTCAACCTGCCCTGCAGTATCCCCTTGAGACGTCCACGCCGCCTATGGACCGCCGCAGTGCGATGTCCCGGTGTCCTGGCTGACGGCCCGCTCCCGTCTGGGCGACCGGCCGCACAGTAGGCACCCGTCCGATCTGGACTGCCGGATGCGCACCGAGCCACGCCCCGCCGGCGTCCAGCAGTGGCTTCGACGCCGACAACCGGCCCCACCGAATTGGCCATCGCTGGCGCCGACAGACGTTCGATGACGGTCTGCGGCGGCCCCACCCCGTAGCCGTACCTGCAGGTGGATGGCGGTGGGGCCGCTTCGGAACGTCACGCAGTGATCTGCGACCTCCCGGGGCCAAGTGGCCAATATCGAGGGGCCGTTGAACGACGTCACAGCCACCAGCGGCCTGCTGCGTACAGCCGCCTTCAAAACCACCAGTGTGCGCCGCCACGTCCATCACTGCCGGCACAGCCCAGCTGCCCGGCGTAAGACCCCTCAGGGCACGCTCCAGCGTCCTCGTCCGTGGGCTGTTGCCAAAAGGCCCTGTACCAAGGTCCCGGGATGGCCGCAGGCGCCCGTGAGACCAATCAGAAACTCCTGAGCATCTCCAGCCTGCCTCAGGGCCGCTGACACACTTGAGGCCTCGAGCGCTCCCCAGTACGGCTCGGCCACCCCACTGGCCGCCTGGATGAGGTCCAAGCATGCGGCCCAACAAGCCTCGTGCAGCCGCTGCATGCGTGGTCAAGCTGCCGCCTCGACAGTGCCCTGGCCGTCCCTCCAGCCAGCTAGGACCACGGTGTGGCCGACAGGCACAGCAATCCGGAACGTCGTTGGCAGTCACGGACCTGGCTGGGCCGGAGACCGGCGCCGTAACGGCCAGACATATCCGACCACGCAGCCCCCACACAGGCAGCCGCTCTCTTGCTTTCGCTCGAAACGCCAGCTTCGGCAGGCTTCAGCCCTATCCGATGAGCCGGGCAATCCTCCGCAGTGGCGTGTGGGCAGGGCCCAGCAGACGGACCCCGCCACACGCTCAGAGGCGCAGGTGAGGCTGCAACCAGCACCCACGCAATGCTTCCGTCACCCCGTCTGGACCAACAGATGAAGAATGACGAACAGCCGGGCACAGGAAGGCCCCTCTGCAGAGGCCTACGACGGTGCCTGAAGCGACCATACGCGACTCGCTTCGTGTTCCTCAGCATGAGCGAGGAACTCAAAGAACCAGAAGCCTGCGAGACACCGCGAGACAAATCTGAGGAATGGATGGCTCTGACCTGCTCAGACACTGCGGTTGTCTGCGGTTGTTCAGTCAGACCATGGCGTCAACTATTGCTGCATTGAGGCACTGTTGGCGCCTTGAACGCGGGGGTCTCCCACCTTGCCTTTCCCTTGTGAACGGCGCCAGCACTGCGCGGGAGACGAGACAGCGCAAAAGAATGGGCCCTCAGGCCGCTGCAAGGGCTTGGCATACCGGCTTTCAGGCCCGATCGGCGGCCGGGTCACGCTGCCCCGGTTGCAGGTCTGCTCACAACCCTGGCCGCGCTCACGCCGCCGTCGCGGCTGCAGCCAGCCACACCGGCGGCAAAGCCGCATGATGCAACTGCCCCACCCGGCAGGCGGCCTGGGCCAACACCAGCCCCTAAGACACCTGCCCGGACCCGGCCTGGCAGCAGCCGCGGTCCGTTCCGGCCGTGCAGCAAGCACGGCCGGAACGGACCGCCAACTGGCCAAAGCCGACGCACCCCAGTAATCCGCCTCATGCCAGGACTCTCTGCTGGGTCGAGTCCCTTGCATCGGCGTTCTCTTGACCAGCTCCAACCGGGCCCGGCTGATGAATCCGATACAGCCGACTCCTGCTTACAGAAATGCACGCCTGCTCGGCACAACGGGGCTATTGGCGAGATATCTCTCCGTCTTGCTCCTCGTCAACACCTTGGACCACTGTTGACATCCAAGCCTCCCAAAAGTGACACAAAATTCACAGTTGCAATTTAACAAATCCCCGCGCTCACGGATTCACAGAATTCGAAATATGATCGCATCAGGGGTGACCTGCTGCGCCGGGATGACGCCCGACGCACGCAGACGCCACTGGGCCTTCCCTCCTCTGCGATCACTCGATCTGCCCGGAGAGTTCTCGATCATGGGGATTGGATGGCTCGAAGATGCGCGGTTGGAGCGGGTGAGCCTCTCCGCCGCGGTGTTGTCCAGGCTGTCGGGCACAGGCGAGGCGGGTGCACTCCGCTGAGCGACGTCTTAGCGAACGGCCCGTTGGCGGGCAGCAGTTGGTCATCCGGCTGCGAGTGCGCCAATCTTCTTGGCCAGCGCGAATGCCGCCACCAGCCAGGCAAAGCCAAACGCCCACACCGAGAGGGCTTCGAAGAGATAGAGGGGGGTGAACGCCATGCCGACCCCTATCTTGGCGGCCGACATCAAACCGGCGAGGACGACGAATACCGGAATGAGGGTGCCAGCCGCATGGCAGACGAAGCGCACCGTTTTGTTCCCGTCCCCTGTGAACTCCTGTGCCTGGCCCATGGCCCAGCAGAAGCCGGCCAGCGTGAAGAGCAGGAGACCGGCGAAACCCAGATGAACGGCCCCGACAAGCTGCTGCCCGGCGGTGGCGTTGGCGGACGGGGCGGTCGGGCAGAAGGCCACGCCGAGGGCCAAGAATCCCGCGAGAGTACTCGCGAGGTCCTGCTTCGGGTTGAAGCGGTAGGCGATCAGGAAGACTCCCAGCGCACAGAGGCTGCCGACGAAGATGTCCCGCGTGCTGGTGTAGTACGAGCCACTCATGGAACCGGGCCAGACCTCCACCCCCGTTCGGCTCTTGGTCCAGTCCATAATCCAGTTCCCCAGCGGCAACACGACGGGAAGGAGGATGCCGATCGCCCCGACGCCGAAGCGCAGACGCATGATTGTTCTGCTGTCCTGCCCATCGGGCGACAAGGCCGGCGGCTCCTGGAGAGTTGTTGTGTCACCAGTCCTGTTTCCGCTCATAGTTACCCTGCCGCTCTGCACTAGCCCTGGACACCCGTAGTACCGGTGCTAATGGCACACCGATCTCGCGTCAATCGGACAACTGGCGTGAATGTTGGCGGTGCCGATCGAATTCAGGTCCGGCGAGTCACAGTCGCCGCTGCAGACCCACCCCGATCAGTCAGCCCGGCGCACAGCCGGGCGGTGCCGTTCTGGTCGCGGGTGGCAGCCCCAGGCGGTAAATCCCTGTACACGCCTCAGAGCAGGCGCACTCCCTGTGAGGTGTGTCCCGGCGGGTGGTCCGCCGCCCGTTCATCCCCGGCGGCTGCGCCGGCAGCACTCCGACGAGCTGCACGAAGGCCGCTGCCGGCTCCGGCCTGTTGAACACATACCCCAACGTCCCTGCCAGCGCGGTGGGTTCGGCCTCCCCCGGGCTGCCTGCTCAGCCGTCACTCCCAGCATCATGGCCAGGCCTACGACACCCGGCGAGACCCGCCACGCCGATGCCGCAGGAGGAGCGTGGGCGAACTGATAAGTCGTCAGGAGCACGACATTGCAGTCGACTTCGGCGGCTTCGCATTGCAGGACGCGGACGACCGCCAGGTGCCGGTGCATTTCTCTGCCGGAGCGATTCCACAGTGGCGGACACACGCGCACTGCGGCATTCACCGTCGAGGCGTGAGAGGCAGAGCCCTCCCCCCGCAAGGTCAGGGTGGTGTGCTGGCTTCGGCGGTCGGCACAGAGGCCCGAGGTTTTGCCTACGCAGCTGGCGGAAGGGGCCGGGCAAGACGCCGGGGCGATTCTGGAACCGGGTGGCGGGCCAGCGGCGTGTCAGGCGCTGCGGTTCTTCTCTACCGGGAGAGGGCGGAAGGCATGTGGGGCGGAACGGTGTTGCCTATGACAACAAGATCCTTTCCGATCCCGACGGCGACCATGTCCGGTGCGGCCCAGGCCAGTGCTCCGCCGGGCATCGGGAGGTCCAGGACGGTGAGGGGATGACGGCCAGCCGGGTCCCAGGCTCGCAGTGTCGCATCCGTGCCTAGTGTGTAGACGGCTGGGCGGCCGACGTAGCGGCCCGTTGTAAGGCGACTGACGGCGCCCTCGTGTCCTTCCATCGGTTCCCCGACAGCATTACCGGACGCTGCGTCCCAGGTGCGCAGGGCCCGATCTGCTCCACCGGTCAGCACTACGGGTCCCAAGGGTGAGTCGGTCATGGTGAGGCAGGTAACGCTGGCCGGTGTGGATGCGGTCGTGTGCCTCGTGAGACCGTCCTCGGTGAGTTCCCAGAAGCGGACGGTGGCGTCTTCTCCTGCGGAGACCACGTGCAGTCGCCCGTCGATGTCTGCGGCCGCCAGGGCGGTCACAGGGGCGTCGTGCGCGGTGGGGTGCTCGCCGATCAACGAACACGTCGTAAGGTCCCATACGGCGACGGTGTTGTCGCTGCCGCCGGTGAGCAGTACGGGCCGGCCGTCAAGCCGGGCCACGGCGAGTGCCTCGATGCTTCCTGTGTGTCCGACGAGCGGTGTTCCCATGGGCTGTGCACGCGCCAGGTCCCACAGCCGCACCGTCCAGTCTGCGCCGGCGGTCACTGCCACCGGGCGTCGTGCGAGGCGGGTGACGAGCAGCGCGGTGATGCCCAGTTGGCCGGTGCTGAGGCGGTGCAGGAGTCGGCCGGTGGTTGTTTCTCGCGTCCACACTTCGTCGCCTGTCGCGCTCACCAGCACGCGTCGGCCGCCGATGGCGCCGGTTGCCACGGCTGTCACTGGTCCGGGGTGCCGTTCACGGTCGGTGGCCGGGGTTGGCGCGTCTACGTCCCACACGCGTACGGTGCCGTCGGAGCTGGCGCCGACGAGCATGCGCTGGTTGCCGACGAGGGCGGCCCCCAGTGCGGTGAGGGGGCGCGTGGAGCCGCTGAGGATCCGTTCTGACGGGTCGGTGCCTGCCAGCGCGGTCAGACGTACTTGGCCGCCTTCGGTGACGGCGGCCAAGTGTGCTCTGCCTGGTGCTTGTGGCACCAGGGCTACGACACCGCTGCCGTCGTATCTCTGTGCGTCAGGCCGGCGTAGCGGTAGGGCAGGGATGTCTTGGGGTGTGCCGTCGGTGTCGGTGGGTCGGTCTACCGTCCAGGTGAGGACTCCGGATGCGGTGCGGGCGATGACGTGTATGTGTCTGGGTCCGGCGGGCAGCAGGGCCAGGGCGTGCGCGGCCTGTTCGGCGCCTGTCAGCCGTACCGGTAGCTGCAGGCGAGGTCCGTCGAGGTCCAGTAGGAGCACCGGGCCGGTCTCCGTGGCGACGGCGATCAGGGGGCTGTCGTCCAACGCGCTGGCCACCGATCGCGCTCGGAAGGAGAGGTCTTCCAGGGGCGGGGCGGTTGGTGCCTCAGGGGCGGGGTGCTGGTGCGTGATCTGCAAGGCGCCGGAGCGCTTCCAGTCGATCTGGACCTGCGAGCCGTCGGTTCGGTGGTAGGTCAGAGAGGGGGTTAACAAGCTCAGGATTCCTGGGCCGCGCATGGTGAAGCCCTGCTTCCAGATCTCCGACGTGTCGGGAGCGATCTCGGGGCGGCGTTCCAAGGGTGTATGCCCGATAATCCACGGCTTGGAGATCTCCTGGCTGGTTTCGAGGTCCCATACGTTGGTCCGTGTGCCGGCCGACGCGTAGATGGCGGGTCTACCGTTTCTGTTCCCGATCGTGACGAAGTCGGGTGCCCAGCCGACCGTGCCCAGTACAGCGACAGGTGCTTCTTCGCCCCCCGATCCGGCCGACCACAGCGGAACCATCGTGCTCATGACGGGCGATGGGAGCCAGGCTGGGGTACCGCGTCCCGATCGCATGGCGTCCACAGCGAGAATGGAGCGGCGCGCCGTCGCGTCGGCCCGCTGGTGCCGGTTGCCGGACATCCGGTATACGGCGGCTACCTGGCGTGCCTTGTCCGTCAGCGCGCCGCGCAGGGCGTCGGGCGGGGGCCCGGCGTGGATCAGGTACTCGGCGTCTGCGGCAAGTTCGTCAAGGCGGCCTGCTTCGCGTGCGTGGTCCAGGGCGTGGCGTAGGTGGTAGGGCGTGGCGAGTTGCCAGTTCACTTGGCCGTCCGCGTCGGGGTTCAGCGGTGCGAGCAGGGCTGTGAGGACGGCCTTTGCCTCGGTGCTTCCGTCGGCTGTGGGCTGGGACTTTAGATGGTCGACCAGTTCCTGGTGGAAGAGGCGGTAGAGCGTTGGGCCGTCGGGGTCGGCCGTGCGGCGCAGATAGAAACCCACGCGTTCCAGGGTCTCGTGGAGTTGTTCGGCCTCGGGGGCAGAACGGGTGGTGTCGCCGACCAGGGCGTGGGCCACATGCCGGGCGAGGGAGGCTGGCATGCCTGGGTGTCTGGCGTGTGCGAGTGCTGCCAGCAGGGGGCGCGCCCAGGGGGCGTTCATGCGGGCGAGGTCGAGTTCGAGCATGTCGGCCACGGTCCGTGGCGCCCTGCCCACCGTCTGCGTGATCTCGTTCGGATTAATCGCCTCGCGTTGCAGAAGCTGATGGAGGTAGAGCCGCGCAAGAAGGTAGGGGCCCGGCCCGCTGCGGGCCCCTACAGTGACCAGAGCGGCTGCTAGTTCCTCACTCAGTCGGACGCGCAAGGCCTCTTGCGGCCCGCTGTCATAAAGAGGGGAGAGTTCCAGATGGCGGCGGACGAAGGCCGCCACATCCCTTCTCTGTACGGTGAGGTCGGCTTGGTCCAGGTCGAGGAGTCGTCCTTGTTCGCTCGCGTACTTGAGCAGGTCGGCGGCTTCGTCGACGGCTCGTGTCCCAACGAGGAGTCGGCATGCGGGCCGTTGATCGTCCTTACCTGGCGTGCTGCTGGTGCTGCGCGCCGTGCACAGCGGCAGGAGCAGTAGCTGGACAACTTCAGTGGGGCTGAGTGCCTCGTCCAGGGCGTCGACGACGACGGTGGCCGGGGGAAGTCCTCTGCCGGCGCGGTGGCGCAGTGCCTCAATGAGCCGGGCAGGGGTCCAGCCCGGCGCGGGTTCACGCAGCTGCAGTTGACGTCCGATCGAGGCGACGAGTTGCTGGGTGCCGCGGCCGCGTGCGTGCACAGCGGCGAAGGATTTGGCGCGCCCAGGGAGGCGTAGCGGTGGGAGGCGATTGAGCAGCGCGGAGCGCAGCGTGGGGTGAGCCGCGCACACGAGCAGTCCCAGGAGGGCTGATTTGCCTGTTCCGGGGCTGCCTGTCACCACGATCGTCGCCGTGGCGCCCGTGGTGTCGTTGAGCCAGGGCGTGAGCACGTCCAGTTCGGCGGCTCGTCCGGTGAACACACAGGTGGCAACAGAGTCGTCGGCCGCGCCAAACGCTCGGGTGATGTAGTGCTGCGCGTCGAGTACGGGGTCGAGTTCGATCAGGAAGCTCTGGAGGGACTCCTCGGCGTTCAGGCTCAGCCGGGCCAGTGCGGTCGGCTGGTATCGCGGGTTACGGAAGAGACGGAGAGCCGGTTCTTCTCCTAGGGCCAGCGGCGTGCTCTCGAGGTGCTGCTGCATCCCGTTCTCCGCGCGCCACAGCTCGTCGAGTTGGGTGCGGATCGCCTGTGTGACCAGGGAGATGGGCACGTATTCCAGGGAGGGGTCGGTGTCCAGGCCGTCCTGGTGCAGGCGCTGGAGGACCATGGCCACAGCCCTGCTGAACCTGCCCATGTAGGCCTGCTCGTCCGGGGCGGCTGCAGCCAGGACCCAGACGCGGCGTGCTCCGGCGCGTCTTCTCTCTGCGCGTTGCCGGTTGGCCCAGCTCGACCACTGCCAAAGGACGGCGGCACCGGCGTAGCAGACGTCGAGCATCACGAGGGCTTTGGGGCGGTCTTCGCGCTCCAGGTCACGCAGCCAGGACTCGACGTCGAGTCCTTCGTGTGGGTCGCTGTCCTGCAGAGCGATGCGGAGTGACCCGGACTCGTCAGTGTGGCCGTGGCTGATGATGTGGACGACGAGGGAGCGGTCTTGGGGCAGAGCGTTGGCGGCGTTGGCGAGTGACGTGGTCGCGGCGGTGTGGGTGGGGTCGCGTAGCACTGTGTCGCCGTGCAGCCGGTAACCGAGCGCTGTGAGCGAGGCCGCTACCTCGGTGCCCCGGGTGTGGGCGAACGTGAGGTTTTCGTAGCCGCGGCGGGGCTCGAGGGGGGCTTCCTCGTCCGCGGCTGGGCGCGCGCTGTGCTGGAACGATCCCACCGCGACGATGACCGCGATGTCCTTGTCTGCGGGCTCGTCCCAGTGAGTGGTCACGATCTGCACGGACGGCCTGCTTCAGTGTTCGGGACCGGCGGGGTACCTCTCGGTGCTCTTCCAGGAGGCGCTGATCCTGAAGTGCCCGGTGTCGGAACCCTCTACGATCGTGGCGCCTTCGCGCGGGCTGACCCGCACGCTGAACTCGATCTGCACATCGTCGGGCTGAAGGTTCGAGTGAACCAGGCCGGCGAGCAGCTCGCTGACGGTACTGCCGATGCTCGATGTCGCCTGGCTGAAGGAGAATCTCGGCTCGTAGACCCCGTGGCTGTCGATGAACACTTCGTCGACACGTTCGTCGGAGTCGATCTCTACGCATACGGATGACCCGTCCTGCAGTCGGAACCGGGATACCTCGCGCATTCTTCTCCTTCAAGGCTGTCAGGCGTTCCGGGGACATGACGGACCGGCACCGTTACAGTTCGGCACACAACATAGCGGTGCACTGCGGAGGTTGGGGTCACCGACCCCGGGAGGGGAACTTGGCGTGCGCATCCTCGGGGTTCACGGAGTGGGCAATTTCCGCCCGGACACGACAGTTGGCGACGCCCGGGAGCAGCTGGCCCGGATCTGGGCTAAGAGCCTCGCCCGTGGTCCCTTCTCTGCCTCGGTCGACCAGTGCGACATCGACGTCGCCTACTACGCGGACCTGTTGCGCGAGCCCGGGCAACAGGGGCCCGGCGAGCCGGGCCTGTCCGGGCTGACAGTGGAGGCCGAGGACCTCGTACGGGCATGGCTGGGAGAGGTCGGCCTGCCCGAGGAAGCCCCGCAGGGATTTGTGACCTGGCCGCTGCGGCAGGCTCTGGGCTGGGTCGCCGCACGCGAGCGGCTGGCGCCTGCGCTGGTGGAGGCATTCGTGGCCAAGTTCTTCAGCGAGGTCGCCCGCTACCTGAGCCCGTCGGATGACCAGCCGCGCCGCAAGGTGAAGGCCGTGGTCGCCGACCTGCTGGCACGGCACACCCCCCAGGTGGTGATCGCGCACTCCCTGGGGTCCGTCGTCGCGTACGAGGCGCTGTGGGCGCATGAGGAACAGCCGGTGGACCTCCTCATCACGCTCGGTTCCCCGCTGGCCCTTCCGCACGCGGTCTTCCCGCGGCTGCAGCCGCCTCCCGAGGCAAAGATGGGCAAGCGTCCGCCCGCCGTGCGCCGCTGGGTCAACATCGCGGACGTGGGCGATCTCGTTGCCCTTCCTGTCGGAGGGATCTCCCGCAGCTTCGTAGAACTCGACGGCGACCACCACGGTCACATCCACGCCTTCGACTTCCACCTCGCCGCCAACTACCTCGCATGCACTCCCCTCGCCGATACCCTCGCGCGGGAGCTAGCCCAAAGCGCGGACGGTACGCCAGACACCCGTTCTCATTGAGCAGTTTGCCCGAGCACGGGCGCCGCACGGATGGACACCTTGGGTGTGAGTCCGGGCTGAGTGCTCGCACATGCCGGGAAACGCCACCGCCTGCAGGGGGACGGCCGACACTCCTCAGGGTGCCCTGACCGCCGGTCAGGCCTCTTGTGGTCTTGCAGCGTTGGGGGGCGTGGGCGGGAAGGTCATCACCAGCTTGCCCGCCAACCGCCGCCATCCGGATCGCTTCGCCGCTCGTCTGCGACGAGCGGCCGGCGCCCTAGAGTGAGGACCTACCGGATCCGGCGTCCACCTCGACTCCTTTGAGCTCTGGTCCGACTGGCCTGACTGGACGGCGGCAGGGACGGGTTGCCCGCGCTGGAAGGAGTCGGCGCGCTCCCAGGCCCGCTCCCACATCTGAGCTGTATGGGTGCCAGGCTCGACCTCCCCGCACACCCTGGCGAAGGTGAGCAGAAGGCGCTTGGAGGGCATCCGCTTACCGCTGAGGACTGCGCCCAGCGTGCTGCGCGGCAGATGACTGACGCCCTTCTCGCTGGCGGCAAGCTCGAGCTCGCGCAGGGTTTTGTTGCCGTGGCTGAACCGCAGAGCGCGCATAGCGTCCAGTAGTTCGATTGGCTCGCCGATGTACTGCAGGGGCAGAACGGGACGACGACGCTGCGGCTGGCCGTCAGCCGAGGCCGTGGCGGCCTCAGCTTTCTTCCACAGGCGTTCGGCGTGCCGGACGTCTCCTCCGCAGATCCGTACATAGTCCTGGACTACTCGCCAGGCCGGCAGACCGCTTCCACGGTCGGCTCGGTAGAACCGCAGGTAGGGGACCGTCCGGTGAGTGTTGAGAGTCGACAGTCGCTCCATCTGGCGATAGCTCAACCCTGAGAGGTGGCGCAGTGACCGCAGCCACTGCGCCAGCTCGGTCAGGGGTTTGGGCGTCGCCAGGGCATTGGTGTGGCGCCCCATTGACGCTCCCCTTACACGCGGTGGGCGGAGAAGACGGCGACGGTTCGGCGCACGAGTTCTACTGCCGTAAGGCTGCCAATGGTGACAGTTGCGATGACGGCATCCAGATTTTGCCACCAGACTGCCAGCCCAGCGGTGAAGCCCAGGACCACCACGATGATGATCACAGCCGGGGTCGGCAGCAACAAGCTGCCGCCGATGGCTGGTCCGTGCACGCAGGAGGCGCGCACGGGTACACCTTTGTTCATTTGTTCTCCTCGGTCGTTGCTACTCGACGCGAGGCCCCGTATGCAAAGATCCCCCGACCTTGCAGAGCTGGGGGATACAGAGCCTCACCGAACACCTTCCCGTTCTCGCCACAACGGCGTAAGACCACCCCCATGCCCGTGTTTCATATTGTCCCAAGTTCCACTGACAGGCTGTCAGGGAGATGGTGCAGGTCATACGGGATAGACCCGCAGAGGGTGTTTCACGGCAGACGGCGAAAAACCCGCTTCGGGCCGCAGCAGGGGACTTGTGCGGGAAGGGCGAAGAAGGTTCAGTCGAGGCATATCCATGCACGGCCCATCCGGGCACAGCGGGGGCTATCCGTCTTCGGCCGCGAGCTCGAGCAATGGGTCAGACACAGCCGGCGGTACGGATCTTGTCGTCCCGTTCGGCTCCGGCAGCGAGACACGGAGAGACACGATGACGGCCACTCTTTTCGATGCGCTCCATGGTGTGGGGCCGGTGCTGCGGTCCGCGCCGCACGGGACCGAGCGCACGATGAGGACGGCCGCAAGCGACGCCAACGGATTCACCGGAGTCAGCGTTTTCTCTGCCCTGACCAACGTCGTGAACTGCTGCTCCGCCATGATGATCTTGCAGCAGTTGCAAATGCAGGCCGCCATCGATCACGCGATCGCCGTTTGCGCGATCCAGCGGGCCGCGGGTCAGCATCTCGATATCGCGTACTCGCGTTCAGACCAACTCGCGTATGTCTACTTCACGTCCGGTAGCACCGGTACCCCCAGCTCGGGGGACTTCTCCGCAGGCACCGAGATCGTTGACTATCCCGGGCTGGGAATCGCAGACAACGCCGCTCACGGACGCCTCCCCTCCAGCAAGGTTCTTGAGGGCTCGGTGACCGTGCACAGGGCAATCCCGAGGTGGTCCACCCTTGGTTCCCACGGGACCAGGGACGGAGGCGTACCGCAAAGCACGCTCTTCTTCGACCCCTGCAAAGCGGCATGGCTGCGAACCGCAGCGGCCGCGGATCTTGCTGCGAAGAGTGAGGCAAACACAATGCCGCCTGTAATCGACCCAAGCCTCAACCGCCACAAACTCCGCATCGCATTGCGCCGGGCTCGTGGAGAGGCCGGCATCTCCCAGCAGGAGACAACGCAGCACCTGCAGTGGTCGCTCTCAAAGCTCATCCGGATCGAGAGCGGAGCAGTGAGCGTTTCGGTCACAGATCTACGGGCGCTGATGGACCTGTACGGAATCAGCATGCCCGAGACGATGAGGGACCTCGAAGAAGCGGCCCGCAACTCCCGCGGAACGTCGTGGTGGTCGCACTTCAGTGACGTAACCGGCCCGGCCTTCCACGCCTACCTCGGTTATGAATCGCCGGCGGCGGCTTCTCCCCCTACGGATCACCTGGTGGCCGGCCTCGGCTCCTTCCACACCGCGGCGTGGCGGGCCCTCGATGCACACGAGGTGCCCCGCGGTCTCAGGCACGGGGGCGCCGAGCCCCGAACCGTGTGGCACAAGCGGGATTTCACGCAAGACAACGGCACCATCAGCGCAGATGTGATCCTGAGTGGGACGACGTTGCGGCACACACTCGCAGAATCCGCCATCGTGGGCCCGCAGCCGAAGAAGCTCACGCTCGCCCGTAGGCGCCACGGCGCGGTTCTGACCGCGGACACGGAATGCTCGTCCTTCCTGATCGAGCTCGGCTCGGCCTGCGCCACACCGTGCCAGAGCCCGCGTGTCGCCTCATTCAGGCCTCAGGCACCGGCGGCGCTGTTCCTCCTGTCGAGCAGGCCGTACGTGGGCGGCGTGGCCGGACCCGGCATGCCGTTCGCACGGGCTGTCGGCAGCACCGGCCTGGGTAGGAGGAAAATCGAACTGCCGAAGCGCACGAAGGACGTCGATCAAGCATTCTTCTTCTGCGACCGGACCGCCCGTCCTGGCAGGGGAAGCAACCGGCTGACTGACGCCGGCAGCAAGGGTCACCAATGCATCAGCAGCGTCGGCATGCGGAGGCCCTCGATGGCACGGCGTCAGCGCTTCCTTCACGGCTCGGGACATGAAGTGGACGGCCTGCAGTACCGGTCCGCCCAGCCAGCCGTCAGCGGTGTGCGGGCTCCTGCGGATTGCCGCCTGCAGCTGGTGCTGCGCGACATTGCCAGGACCCGTCCCGTCCTAAATTAATGGCGGAACGATCACGCTGCCGGTAGCCTCACGGCGCATTTTTTTGCGCGTCTTCACCTGCGCTCACGATCGCGGTCTCCCCGGCCGTTGCTACTCGACACAACAGGGGAACGGGCGGCTTTGTTGCAGCGAAGCCCGCCCACCGGCACAGCTGAGGGTTGTGCCTTCGGATCTGGTGGTCGCTCTCCAGGGCGAGCGGCCACCAGAGGAATCCGACGACCGGCTTCTGCCCAAGCCACTGCGGGCAGAAGCCGGTCGCTCTTCTTTTCCGGCACCCGTGGCAGCGTCCTCATCCGGGTCGGCGCGCGGCTCGGGAAATGGTCCGTGATCTCACCCGGTTCCGTGTCCGGCTCCTTCTCGGCCGTCGCCTCGGCGGCCTCTGCCGGGTCGCGGTGGAAGGCCCAGCCCGGCGTCGGCATCAGGCTGGGAGAGGTCTGCCTCGTGAGAAGGTGAGGCATCGGATGCCTCCCGTACGCCGGTATCTGTGTGCGGCAGGCTGTCGCGGCGACAGGGACGACGGAGCGCGGGTGTACGTCACACGGGTCCAGCTCACGGATATCAAAGGCTTCAGCGGGAACCGCGCTGTGGATCTGAAGCTGCCCGGGCACGGCGGCTGGACAGTGCTCGCCGGGCGCAACGGTTCCGGAAAGTCCAGCCTTCTGCAGGTCATCGCTCTGACGCTGGCAGGCCCGGATGCAGCATTGCGTCTGAATGTGGACTTCACGGGCCTCATCACCAGAGGTGCCGAGACAGGGCACGCAGCGGTGGATGTCCTTCCCCACCCTGAAGCCGACCCTGCCGTCGCTACGGACCCACTCGTGACGCTGAGCGAGGAAACCCGGCTGGAATTGGCGTGGAAAGGCGTCCGTCCCCCGGGGCCGGAGGTCAGCTGGCCTCGTCGGCCGACCGTCGTAATGGACCACCGGGGGCTCGATCCGGTCCGCGCTCAGACCGCTCTCAGTGGCCCGTGGCACCCAGGCGTACAGGGCTGGTTCTGTGCCGGTTACGGGCCGTTCCGGCGGCTGACAGGATCCATGCGCCGCGCGTACAACAGCGCTGTTCCCTTGCCCTCGCCTTTGGCCACGCTCTTTCATGAAGACGCCGGCTTGACCGAGAGCGTGTCGTGGATGATCGATCTCCACCACCGCTCGCTCCAAGAATTCGACTACTCTCGGCGCACCGAGACGGTCCCGGACATGCCTGCCACGCTCCTGCTCAAGGATGTGATGGCCGTGCTGGGCGACGGCCTCCTGCCGCATCAGTACCGGCTCAATGGTGTGTCGGCAGACGGACTGATGGTGAGCCTGCGCGAGAGCGAGGAGAGTTTCCCGCTGCGCGAGATGAGTGACGGCTTCCGCACGCTGGCTGCTCTGGTGCTGGACATCATCCGGCAGATCCACGCCGCCTACGGGCGGTTGCAGACCGAACGGACCAGCAGCGGACGTGTCGCTGTTCTGCAGCCCGGTGTCGTTCTGATCGACGAGGTGGACGCGCACCTGCACGTGACGTGGCAGCGTCAGGTCGGGGGCTGGCTTAGTGAGCACTTTCCCAATATCCAGTTCATCGTCACCACCCACAGTCCCTACGTCTGCCAGGCCGCCGACGAGGGTGCTCTGATCCGTCTGCCGGGACCGGACGAGGACGAGCCGCCTGCTGTGGTGGACGAGGACCTCTACCGTCGGGTGGTCTACGGCAGCGCCGACGACGCAGTGCTGTCGGAACTCTTCGGCCTGGACACGCCCTACTCCAGCCGCGCCGAAAAGTACCGCCAGCGGCTGGTCGCGCTGGAGCGCAAGGTGTACGCGGGCACCGCCGATGAGGACGAGGTGAACGAGTACCAGGAGCTGAGCCAGCTGCTGACCAGTTCGTTGCAGAGCCGGGTCGCCGAAGTCGCGGCGCGACTGGAGCAGGAACAGTGATCCCGCTGCAACGTGTGCCTGTTCCCGCGAATACCCAGGGTCTGCTGACGAGTTGGACCGGCAGAGTTCAGGCCGTGGGGGCGACCACCGATGCAGCACGTGCCCAGTGGGCAGCGGCCAGGGCGCCCAAGAGGCACGTGAAGGCGCTGCTGGAGTCGATGGCGCACGGGGCGGGGCGGTGCATGTACTGCGACGACAGCCGCGGCACCGACATCGACCACTTCCAGCCCCTGGCCGTGGCGCCGCTGCGGGCGTTCGTGTGGGACAACCACCTGCTGGCCTGCTCGTTCTGCAACAGCAACGTCAAGCGGGACGCGTACCCGGTGGACACCGACGGCGTCTGTCTCCTGGTCGACCCTACCGTTGAGGACCCCGCCGAGCATCTGTTCCTGATGCTGCACAGCGGTGAGTACGGTCACCGCACTGCCAAGGGCGAACACACCATCCGCGTCTTCGGTCTCAATCGCGCCGACCTCGTCGCGGGCCGCAAGGACGCCTTCTGTCTGGCCTGCTCCAATCTGCGGGACTGGCACGGGCTGCAGCAGGACGACGACCTGGAAGCGGACCGGGTGGCACAGGCTCTGCTCGGCTCCCCCTTCGTCGACGTCATCCACGCCATGGTCCGGCTTGATCCCCGCCTCGCCGCCACCGTGGTCGGTAAGCGGACTGTTGCTGCTCTTGAGCACTGGCGCAGCGTGTACGGGAGTTGAGGACGCCTCTCGTCGGTCAGCAGCGACGAATCCGGGCATGTGCTGGCCGGAGCAGCGACGTTGTTTGCGCAGCCGTGTCCGTTACGGTCACGGCTGGTGCTGTCGCTCCCGTACAGGTGGTCTGTGACGTCCCTTGAGAGGCGTGCCTGCGCTCGGAGCGCAGGCACCGTTTCTGGATGCTCGCTCTAGCCGGTGAGGGTGGCGTCGGGGTGGTCGTGGATCCAGGACAGGCCGCCCAGGTCGAGACGCTGGCGGGTGCGGGTGACGGCTACGTAGGCCAGGCGGGCTTCGGCGTCGTCGACGGGGTCGGGTGATGGCGTGGCGCCTGTTGGGTCGTCAGCGTTGCTGTCCTGAGGGCGGGCGAAGTCGTCTGCGATGAGTACGCGGTGCCATTCACGCCCCTTGGCCTTGTGGGCGGTGGAGACGGTGACCTGGGCGTGCGGCTCGGGAGCCAGGCGGGCGACGGCCGTGAGGATGACATCGGTGCCGTGGGTGTCGACCAGGTTGACCAGGGGCTGCAGATCACGTCCGGCCGGGTCGTGGGCGGCGTAGTCCTGCAGATCGCCCCAGCAGGCGAAGAGGACCAGTTCGGGGTGGTGGGTCTGGCGGCCTTCTTTCAGGTCGCGGGCGGCCAGGGCCAGGGCGCGCAGGCTCTCTCCCCCGCCGGCCAAAGCGACCCGGTATCCGGCGGCCATGAGGGTCATGACCTGGGCCATGGCGCCGACGTTGGTGCGGCACAGCACGGCGTCCGGCTGAGTGACAGGGCCGAGTTCGGTATCCAGGGCCGGGGTGCCGGTGAGGCGGATGGGGGCGTCGGCAAGGCGCAGCCAGCGGTTGGCTTCTACTGCGAGGGCGGGGCCAAAGCGGAAGGACTGGGACAGGGCCAGCTGGATGCCGTCGAAGCCCGTCATAACGTCTTTGGCGCCACGCCAGTGGTAGATGGCCTGGGCGGAGTCCCCGACCATCACCAGCTGGGCATGGCTGCGCTGGCTGAGGAAGATCTGCTCGACGACGGGATTGGTGTCCTGGGCCTCGTCCAGCAGGAGGAAGTCGGCGTCGATCTTCGGCCTCGTGAGGGCCCAGATCTTCAGGTAGTGGTCATGGTCGAAGCGGACAGCTCCCTCATCGGGATGCTGCAAGTCTGCCCAGGCCTTGCGGGCGAACGGCACGATGTGGTCGGCGAGTTGGGCGTGCAGGGCGCGGTCTTCGAGACCGCGCAGGTGCGGGACGTGGTGGCCTGTGATCGCTGGGTCGGCAGTGTGGCAGAAACGGGCCACGGTGCGCAGGGTGGCGTTGGAGAGGGTCTTTTGGGACAGATCGCGCTCGCCGATGCGAATGGCTCTGGTGACGCCAAGGGCCTGTCCGGTCTGCCAGGCCGGGCGGCGGGGGGCGTTCAGGCGGCGGATGTAGCGATGGCCGGTGGCCGCGTAGGCCAGGGAGTGGGCGGTCTTGCAGGTGACGGTGGGCGGGAAGCGGGAGCGGGCGTCCTGGGCGATGGCCCGGTTGTAGGCGAAGTAGCGGCCGCGGCGCTTGGTGGTGCGGGCGAGCAGGTCCAGGGTGGTGGTCTTGCCGGTGCCCGCTCCGGCCTGCAGCGCCAGGTGCTCGCCTGCGTGGAAGGCGTCGGCCGCGGCGGTCTGTTCGTCGGTCGGGTTCACGGCTGCGGCACTCCGGAGGTCTGGGTGAGAGCGTGTCCGACAGCCGACAGGAGGTGCGCGGCGGTGGTATGGGCGAGCAGCCGCCTCACCTCCTGGTCGAGCTGGTCGGCCTCGTCGCTGGCGTGCTGGGCCAGGGCATGGCGCAGGGCCAGCTGTACGAACCGCTCGGGGCTTTGGCCGGCGCGGTCGGCGGCGGCCTTCAGGACGGTGCGAGTAACGGGAGGGAGGGCGACGTTGAGCAGGACCTGCCCGCTCTTGTCCGGGTAGTGGGTGGTGATCACGTCGATGGGCAGCTGTGTGTCGAGGAGCCGGCGCAGGCGGTGCGCGGATCTGCGTGGGGTTTTGGCGGACACGAGGGCCATGAGGCGGGTGGTGTTGTGGTTGGCCGCGAGCGGCATCACGCGGGTGGCGTGGCGGAGTTCGGCGGGTGCGAGGGGTCGGGTCAGGGCGATTTCCAGGGCGTGGTGCGGCATCGTCACGCCTCTCTGCGGCGGCTTGGCAGCGGGTGTGGCAGGCGGGTGTCAAGGTGCGCCGCGTGCAGGAGGAGGTCGAAGACCTGCCATCCGGCCAGGGTGAGGTCGGCGGCTCCGGGGGTGGCGGCGTGGGCGGGGCAGCGCTGGGTGCGCCAGCGCAGTTGCTC